>LJUF01000035.1 GCA_001303665.1 Phycisphaerae bacterium SM23_33
GTTGGCCGGGCTGACCCTGGCGCCGGCCGTGACCTGGTACCAGTACTTCCTGTACGTGCCCCTGATCATCATCATCGGCTCGGTCCCCATCAGCCCGGGCGGGCTGGGCGTGACCGAGTATTTCTACGTGACGTTTCTTGCCTCGGCCGGGGCCACGGCCCCGGAGGCCCTGGCCGTGGCCCTGGTGGCCCGGCTGTTCCCTATGATCTGCTCCCTGCCGGGGTTAGTGGTAGCCGTCACCGGCCCGAGGCGCCCGGGCGTCGAGCAGATGCAGGCCGAGCTGGGCGGCTCAGCCCGGTGAGTCGATTGTCCCGGGGATTGGTCAAGTCCGGCACCTTCGCTGCCGAAAATACCTGTACGCCAAGCGTCTCGGTGCGGTGACAACCACGCGCTTGGAGTGCGGTAATGACTATTGTGCAACAGCTTAGCGTGAGGCAGATTCACGAATGTCTGGACGAGGCCGTTCGGCGGGAGGTCCCCGTCTGCCTGACCTGCCGAACCGGCACGCAATGGCATAACCTCCACACGAGGATTCTCCACAGCACACCGGAAGCCGTCTGGCTGGAATATCCCGCCGCCGATGGCCCCGTGCCCGAGATCACCCAGGGCATCGAGGTGGGGCTGTCGTTCAAGCTCAAGCACCACAAGCACATCTTCAATGCGACCGTGCAGGCGGTAGAGGAGCTTGGGCTGGCCGGCGCGGCCGCAGTTCGAGCGATTGGCGTGGCTGCCCCCCAGCGACTCCAGCGAGTCCAGCGCCGGGCCTACCACCGCGTGGACGTGCCCCGGAACCGGTCGGTGCTGGCGACGTTCTGGAGCGGCGGGCTGCCTGCGGCGACGGGCGAGGGGGGCGCGCCGCTGAACTGGGAAGGTTGGGTCACGAACATCTCCGCTGGCGGGTTCCAGGTGAGGATCGGCGGCCGAAACGCCCCGGACTTTGAGGTCGGCGACCTGGTGGGCGTGCGGATCGACCTCGGGCAGGAGTACAAGGAGGTGCTGGCCGACGCGAGGTTCCGCCAGCAGCACATGGACGAGCGCGGCGTGACCTACCAGGGGTTTCAGTTCGTCGGCCTCAACGAGACCAGCCAGGGACGGGAGATGCTACGCCGCATTGCCGTGATCGTGTGCGAGTTCCAACGCTTCCAGAGCCCCAGCCGCAACAGCGTCGCTTGACGGGCCGGCTTGAAACACCCCGCCTGGGCCGCTAGCATGCCCGAATGGCCCGATCTTCCACTTGGCGTGCGTACGCCGTCTGGCCCACTGCCTGGGGACCCGTGGGAGCCGCTGCCTCCGCCGGCGGGCTGGCCCGAGTCGTTCTTCCCCACTATCAGCCGGACGACCTGCGGACCCTGCTGGCCTTCGAGCATCCGGGGGCGGCGGAGGATGCCGGCCCCTTCGAAGACCTGATCCGGCTGTCGCGCGAGTACTTCAACGGCCGGCCGGCCTCATTTGACGGGCTCATCTGCGAGCTGCCGCAGGAGAAGACCTTCGGCGGGCGGGTGCTGCGAGCCTGCCGGCAGATTCCCTACGGCCAGACGAGAAGCTACTCCTGGGTGGCGGCGGCGGCGGGCAATCCCGACGCGGCCAGGGCGGCCGCCAGGATCCTGGGCAACAATCCGCTGCCGCTGGTGGTGCCCTGTCATCGTGTGACCTACGCCGACGGCCGGCTGGGGGGGTTCTCCGCCCCGGGCGGCGTCCATGTCAAGAGACGCATGCTGTTGCTGGAAAAGGCCTTGCATGAGTAAGCCGCGTGCCTGCGGAGCCTCCGCGGGGCCTCAGGGCAGCTCTTCTGCAATTTCCCCAGTGGCATTTGTGCGTGCTGGATTTGAATCTTAGGTTGCATGGGGCGGGCGCGGTAGAATCTGCGTGCGTCCGCTCCAGAACCGAAGGGCAAAACGGAGGCATTGGGGAGCATGCGACGACTCTTGAGGATCATCTTGCTGTTGGCGGTTTTCCTGGGGGGCTATTACGTCGGGCACCTGCCCGACAGCCCCGACATCTTCGGCGGGGCCGCCGACCTTTACCATCGCGCTGACGAGACCGCGACCAGGATCTCCGCCAAGGCGCAGGTGGAGAACATTTCCCTCCCGGAAGCGGCCCTGTCATGCCTGTTTGAGGCTGCGGCGGAAAACGACAACCCGTAGGATTCTCCGCGGCGCGCCGTCATTCCAGGGTTGTCTGCTCTTTTGCCGCAGCCTTAGCGCGCGCCGGCGATCTGCCTCAGCGGTTCTGCCCATAGTACCGGCCGGGGCCGTGCTTCCGGAAAAAGTGCTTCTCCAGCAGCTCCCTTGAGATGGGCCGGGGGTAAGACTCTATGCAGTGCGTTACCCAGGCCAGCCGGGCCAGGTGCTCCAGCACGCAGGCGTTCTCGACGGCCTCTTCGGGCGTTTCGCCCCAGGCGAACGGCCCGTGATCGGCCACAAGCACGCCCGGGCAGTGCAGCGGGTCTGTCCCGGCCAGACGCTCCACAATCACCCTGCCGGTATTGGCCTCGTAGTCGGTGTTGATCTCCTCCGGCCTCATCGGCCGGGTGCAGGGAACGGCGCCCAGGAAGTAGTCGGCGTGGGTGGTTCCCAGCGGGGGAATGTCTCGGCGGGCCTGGGCCCAGGCGGTGGCGTAGAGGCCGTGGGTGTGCACGACCCCGCCGATGCCCTCAAAGGCCCGGTACAGCACCAGGTGCGTGGGGGCGTCGGAAGACGGCTTCAGCTCGCCCTCCACCACGGCGCCGGTCTCGAAGGAGACTACGACCATGTCCTTGGCCTTCATCTCCTCATAGGGCACGCCGGAGGGCTTGATGACGACGCAGCCGGCGGCCCGGTCGATGCCGCTGACGTTTCCCCAGGTGAGGACAACCAGGCCTCGGCGAGCCAGCTCCTGGTTGGCCTGGCAAACGCGCTTCTTGAGCTCTTCCAGCACAGGCAGGCTCCTCAGGGATTGATGATGGCCTTGACGACGCCGTCGCGATAGTTGGCGGCCGTTTCGTGGGCCTGCTGGGTCTGCGCCAGCGGCCAGTGATGCGTGGCCAGCCGGCCCAGGGGCAGCTTTTCGGCTATGGTTCGGGCCAGCGCCCGGTCAAAGGTGCGATTGGCCCGGCGGATCATCCGCACGTCCAGCCCCTTGCGCCGCGCCGCCGAATGCTTGAACGCCAGCCGGTCCTCGACGGGGATGCCCACCACGCCGACCGCGCCGGCCGGGGCGGCCACCTCCACCATCTGGCCGAACGTTTCGTCCACCCCGGCGCACTCGAAGACGAAATCCGCGCCGTGCACGCCGGTCAGCTCCCGGCAGACGGCGACGACGTCGTCGCGCGTGGGGTTCAGCGTGCGCGTGGCCCCGAGCTGCCGGGCCAGCTCCAGCCGGTAGTCCAGCAGGTCGGTGACGATCAGCGGCGCGACCCCGCTGCGGGCCAGCAGCAGCACGTGCGTCAGCCCCATGGTTCCGGCCCCCAGCACGACGGCCGGGCAGCCGCCGGCGACGCCCAGGCGGTCCAGCGAGTGCACGGCGATGGCCAGCGGCTCCAGCAGGGCGGCGGTGTCGTCGTCAATGTCGTCCGGCAGCGGTGTGCACAGCCGCGCCGGGTGGACGAGGTATTCGGCCAGGCATCCCCCCTGCGGCGGCAGGCCCAGGAATCGCTGGTGCGGGCACACGTTGGGCACACCGGCCAAACACCACCGGCAGCGGCCGCAGTTGATGGTCGGCTCCACGAACACGCGGCGGCCCGCCAGGGATGGCTGCACGCCGGGGCCGGCCTCCTCGACCACGCCGACGCACTCGTGGCCGGGCACGAACGGCCCGCCGGCGTCCTGGATGGTGATCCCGCCGATGGAGCCTTCCCTGAACATATGCAGGTCGGACCCGCACACGCCCACCGCCCGCACGCGAACCAGGGCTTCGCCGGACGCGGGCGAGGGCTTTGGCGCGTCGCCGAGTTCGAACTTCCCCGCCGCTGTAAGGACCGCCTGCTTCATTTCGGCCTGCCCGCCGGAATCAAGACAGCGCCCGTAATCATCCTCACGGCCGGTCTCCTTATTTCGGACACCCGGCTCACTTCCGGGCCTCGGCCCGGATCTCAAGGAGCTTTTTCATCACGTTGTAGCAGTTGCCGGACCAGTCCTTCGTGCCGAAGGCGTTGTGAAGCTGCATGTACAGCGCGTGCAGTTGCTTGTACACGCGGTGAGCGGCGGGGTCAGGCTTGTAGGTTTTCGGCCGCAGGCCGGTCATGGCCTTCTGGGCGGCGGCGAAGTTGGCGTAGCCGCCGGCCTTCCTGCCGGCCACGACGGCCCCGGCCACGGCCGCACCCAGGGCGCAGGTCTGGCTGGAGCGCGAGACCGTCATCGCTCGGCCGGTCACGTCGGCGTAGATCTGCATCACCAGCGGGTTCTTTTCGGCGATTCCGCCGCAGTTGACGACCTGCCTGACCTTCACGCCGTATTCCTCGAGCCGGTTGATGATGGTCAGCGCCCCGAAGGCGGTGGCCTCGATCAGGGCGCGGTAGATCTCGCCGGGTGTGGTGTAGAGGGTCTGGCCCAGCAGCATGCCGGTGAGGCGCTGGTCCACCAGGATGGTGCGGTTGCCGTGGTTCCAGTCCAGCGCCAGCAGGCCCGACGCCCCCGGCCGGCAACGGGCGGCGGCTTTTGTCAAGGCTTCGTGCGAGCCGGCCCGCCTGCCGCCGGGCTGGACGTAGTTGACGAACCAGTTGAAGATGTCGCCCACGGCGGACTGGCCGGCCTCCAGGCCGAAGTAGCCCGGCAGGATGGAGCCGTTGACAATGCCGCACAGGCCGGGGACGTCGGCCAGCTCGCGGGTATTCTTCACGACCATCATGTCGCAGGTGCTGGTGCCGATGATCTTGACCAGCGTGCCCTCGGCGATGCCGGCCCCGACGGCGCCCAGGTGGGCGTCGAAGGCCCCGACGGCCACGGGCGTGCCCGCCGGCAGCCCCGTCCGCGCCGCCCACTCACCCGTCAACCCGCCGACGGCCTTGTCCACCGTGTAGGCCTTCTGGCGGAGCCGCGGGCGCAGCGGGCCGAGCCCGGGGCCCAGGCTGGCCAGGAATTCGGCGTCCGGATAGCCGCCCCAGCCGTCGTTGTACATGGCCTTGTGGCCGGCGGCGCAAACGCCCACGGTCAGCCGGTCCGGGTGCTCGGTGCCGGTCAGCATCGCCGGAATCCAGTCGGCGATCTCCACCCACATGTGGGCCGCCCTGAATACCTTCGCCGCCGTCCGCAGGCAGTGCAGGATCTTGCTGAAGAACCATTCGGCCGAATACGTCCCGCCGCACTTGGTGAGGTACTGCGGGCGGATGCGCCGGGCCAGCGCGGTGATCTCGGCGGCCTCGGCCGTGGAGGTGTGGTCCTTCCACAGCCAGGCCATCCCCGCCGGGTCGCGGGAGAATTCCTTGCAGAAAGCCAGCGGCCGGCCCTCGGCGTCCACGGGCAGGGGGGTGGAGCCGGTGGTGTCCACGCCGATGCCGATGACGTCGTCGGTCCGGAAGGACTTCACCTTCCGCCGGGCCTGCCCCAGCGCCCTGCGGATGCTGATCTCGGTGCCCTTGACATAGTCAGCCGGATGCTGGCGGGCAAGGTTCGGGTCGTCGCTGAGGATTACGCCGTCGGTGCCGCGTTCGTAATTCCACACGGCGGTGCCGGCCTCCCGGCCGTTGGCGACGTTGACCACCACCGCCCGGACCGAATTGGTCCCGTAGTCCAGCCCGACTGCGTACTTGGCCATCTGGCTTCCCTTTCCGGATCGAGATGGGCTTTGACGCGAAGATGATAGGTGAATGCCGCGGGGATTTCCAGACGGCCCATTCCGGATAGCCCCGCGTTCGAGCACGAAGCCCACGGATCGCCATCCGTGGGCTTTTGGACGGATTCCAGACGGCTCCTGCAGGGAAATATTTACCTGCGTTTCTTCGCCGCAGGTTCCTTGGGGGCTTCGGCGGCAAACGGCAGCTCCGGGTCCCAGCAGCCGGCGGTGTGATCAGCGGTGAAGACCCCAAAGCCCAGGTAGTTGCCGAAGGCCTCCCACAGGATGTTGCCGACGTGGTCGCGGGTCATGGCCACGTGGTGGGGGAAGTGCCGCAGCAGCACGTTCTTGTACAGCCGGCCAATGCCGGGGATGCGCACCCAGCCGTAGGCGCCGAACGTCGCTGCCTTGGTGGTTTCCACCGCCCCCTGGGCGAGGGCGACCTTGAAGGCCCCGTCGTTGTCTTGGGTGGCGCGGCAGAGGGTGACCGGGCCGTCCTGCATGACGAATTCCACCACGCCCATGGCCCGCTCCCGCCCGACGGTGCCGGCGAGGATCGCGTGGCAGCCCATCTTGGGCCTGGACTTGGCCCAGGAGATGGGGAAGACGCCGCAGTGCCAGCAGTTCACCAGCTCGGGGTCTTCGTTGTGGAGGTTGTTCCAATCGGCTAGGGCCGCCGGCCCGCCCGAGGCCAGTTGCAGGGCGTGCATCGAAAGCGCACCCATCACGTCGGCCTCGCAGGCGCAGGGGACGCCGCGGTCATTGAACCGGCCCATCGTGCCGCAGGAGCAGATGCCCAGGTTCTGCTGGATGCTCGTCCAGCACTGGACGGCCAGTGCGTCGAGCTGCTTGTCAACGATGAACGTCTTCAGGACGATCTCGAACTTGGCGATCTTGGTCAGGATGTCGTCGCCCACGGCCGAGCAGTCGACGCTCTTCTTCATGTCCACCACGACGCGCCGGACGGCCGCGTCCGTCTTCCTGCGTTCGACGGCGCCCAGGACTTCCGAAAGGTCGAGCGTCACGGCGGTGGGTCCCAGGGCCTGGAGGGCCTTTTCGTTGTAGCGGCAGGTCCAGAAGTCGTCCGGCCGGGCGCCGACCTGGCCGTACCGGGCGCTGCGCAGGCCCGCCACCACGCGGCACACCGCCACGAAGCGCCGGGCCGTGGCCTGGAAGCCGGGGTCCTCGGGCAAGCAGATGGGCTCTTCGGGCACCGAGTAGGCCACGCCCAGTTGGCGCATGGCCTCGCCGATGCTCAACAGGCCGCAGAAGCTGTCCCGCCGATCCGTGGCGGGGGTCAGCACCTCCTCTTCGTGGCAGCCGACGATGAGAATGGGCACTTTCAGGCCGGAGGCCTTGACCGCCGCGGCCGTGGCCTGTTCGTCGCCGAAGTTGACGGCCGCTATCACGATGCCATCCACGCCCTGCTCGCGGAACATCCTGCCGACCTTCAGGGCCTCCTGGCGCGTCTGGACGCAACCCACCTTCGTGTCGGCGGCCGAAGGAACGACGACGGCCGCTCCGACGGCCCGCAGGGTCTTGACGAACCCGCCGCGCATCTTGGCGGCGAGCGTGTCCGAAAAGAACGCCCGGTTGGCGGGGATCAGTCCGATCTTCACTTTTGCCTGTCTCATGATCCGCTCTCTCCACCTTTCATTTGGACTGTTGCCCCTGTCACATCTGAAAGGAAGACTGCCCGGGTTTCAATCAGCAAATGCAGATTTGGGCTTCGGGCGGCGGCGTGAGCAGGAGTCAGGCAGCGGCGGGGGCGGGCTATGTGCTGGTCGGGCGGGACAGGGCGCCGATTTCGCCGAACGTCACGATGCAGTTCTTGCCTCGGTCCTTGGCCACGTACAGGGCCCGGTCGGCCATGCTGACCAGCGCGTCGGCGGAGGCGGGGTGGTCCGACTTCAGCGAGGAGATTCCGATGGACAGGGTCACGCCGGCGGTCCGGGTGATGGCCGGCGTGGACAGGGCCAGTTCCTGGCGGATGCGTTCGGCCACGTTCAGGGCCATTTCCACGGAGGTGTGGGGCAGCAGCAGGACGAACTCATCCCCGCCGTAGCGGGCGGCGGTATCGCTGCCGCGCAGGTTGGCTCTGATGACCTTGGCGGCGGCCTGAAGGATCCGGTCGCCGATCAGGTGGCCGAGCGTGTCGTTGAGGGCCTTATAGTGATCCAGGTCGAGCATGGCGCAGCTCAGGTCGAAGTCATATCGCGTGGCTTCGTTGTGGCAGCGGGCCAGCACCTCGGCAAAGGCCCGCCGGTTGGCCAGCCCCGTGAGGTGGTCCGTGGCCGCCATCCTCCGCAACTTCAGCAGGGATTCCTCCAGCTGGGCCTTCTTGACCTGGATTTCCTCCAGGCTGGCCTTCAGCTTTTCCTGAAGCTGGGCGTTTTCCTGCTTGAGCCGGTGCAGGCGGATATTCTTCTCCACCACCACGGGCAGCGCGAACAGGTAATCCCCCAGCCTGATGACGTAGTCCTGGGCGCCGGCGCGTATGGCCTCGGCCGCGGTGGCGGAAGAATTGTTTCCCGTCACAAAGATGATCGGGATGTCCCGGACCTCGAGGATCTGCCCCAGCAGGTGCACGCCGGAGACGTCCGGCAACTGGTGGTCGAGCAGAATGGCGTCGAATTCGTGCAGGTTCTGGGCCAGGCACTGGGCCCCGGTGCTGACGCCCACGACCTTGGCCCCGTTGCGGTCGTTGAAGTACACCTCCAACGCGTCGCAGATCAGTTGGCGCTGGTCGGGGTCGTCTTCCACGACGAGGGTGCGCGGGATCACCGGCTCGTTCCAGTCGGCGCTCGTTTTGATTTCGTTGCTGTTCGTCTTAGGCATTACTTGCTATCCATGCACGGACGCCGACGTTCCTCGCGCGGCTTTGGCCAGCCGGCCGCTGCCGTGCGAGGGGGCTCCCGGGTGACTGCGCAGTGCTGCCGTCCTTCGCCCGTCGTCAGGGGGACCACGCCGGTCAGGATCATGACGGGACATGCCTGGACTGCTATCCCTAGCTTGTGCCAAGCGTTGCGCATGTTCACACTCGGGGATCCCGGCACGGGACGCGGCGTTTCCCGCCCGGTTCGTCCGCGTTCCTCCAGCATATCGGCACTTGCAACGGCTGCCTTTCGTTAGCAGACAGTTAATCCGTCGGGCGCCGGTGCAAGGCAGGCTTGATCGCCGGTGTTTTCGTAACAGGCTCACAGTGTTTTAGTTACGGGATTCGCCGGCCGGGACGTCCCGGCTGCGGCATGGCTTGAACCCTAAGGTAAGCAGTCAAAAGCCCTTAAATCGCGATTTTTGGGCTTGCTACAATCAGCAATTTCGGGTATAAGGTGTATTTGGTTAGGCGTTCACGGAGGAACGGAGGAGCTAACCTGGCTCTTCCCAGGGTCCCCTTCACCGGGACGGCTCTACAAAGCTTGAGGATGAAAACCGGAGGAGAACAATCTCAGCCGCATGCGGCACGCTCACCGCATGTCGACGGCGCTGATGGTGACCACGTCCTCATCGGCTTGAGTCCCTTGTTTCGGCACGTCTTGGCCGTTGCCGATGCTGTGGCCACCAATGATTGCGTTGTCCTGCTGGAGGGCGAAAGCGGAACGGGCAAGGACCTGCTCGCCCGCCGCATCCATCATCGCTCCAAGCGGCGGCACCGCCCGTTCATCCCGGTCAACTGTGCCAGCATCAGCGAGTCCCTTTTTGAGAGCCAGGTCTTCGGCCACGTCCGCGGCGCCTTCACGGGGGCCGTCACCGAGACGCTGGGCGTCGTCCGGGCGGCGGAGGGCGGCACGCTGCTGCTGGACGAGGTCAGCGACATCCCCCTGCACGTGCAGCCGAAGTTGCTGCGGCTGATCCAGGATGGGGAAGTCGTGCCGGTTGGCGGGCCCAGGCCGGTGTCGGTGGACGTGCGCTTCATCGCCGCCACCAACCGGGTTCTGGCCGACATGGTCAGGCAGGGGCGGTTCCGGGCCGACCTGTACTACCGGCTGAACATTGTTCACATTGAGGTCCCTCCCCTTCGGCATCGGCCCGAGGACATCGGCCCGATCCTGGACTACTATCTTGAGAGATTCGCCCAGGAGTATTCGATGCCCAAGCGCCTCCTGGGCGAGGGCATCCGCTGCCGGCTGTATGAGTACGGCTGGCCGGGCAACGTCCGCGAGCTGCGCAGCTACGTGGAGCGGCTGTACGCGGCGGATATTCCGCCGCTGCCGCCCACCCTGCTGCCCTGGGGCGAGCCCGACCTGCCGGCGGTGCCGCCGCGCGAGCCTGAGCCCGGCCGGATCTCCGAGATCGAAGGCAAGCCTCTGACCTACACCCTCGCCGAGGCGGAGCAGCAGGCCATACTGAGGGCCCTGAATCGCACCGGATGGAATCGCTCCGCCGCCGCTAGGCTGCTGGCGGTCCATCGGGCGACCCTCCTGCGAAAGATGCGGGGCCTGGGCCTGGTCGAGTAGCGGCCAGGGGGGGATTGCCAGCCTTCGCGGATCGCTGTGGGTACCGGCTCGCGCGCACGCCGCTTTACGTCCGGCTGGCGCTCGTCGAGATGTGTTTCGTGGGAATGGCCCAAGAAGGCTCCGGCCCAGGTGCCTCTGTCACCAAAGCCGGGAACGCACCCACCGGCATCATCGGCCCGACTTGTGCACGGCAGGGGATCGTCCCGGCCGGACCTGCGCGGGCCGGGTATCAGCGGCGCCGCGAGCTGACGCATATTGCAGCACCGGCCGCCGCGCCGCGCGGCCACGGGCGCTGCGCAGCGCAGCGCTCCGCGAGCGGCTTGGCGGTGAGGTTGCACACGCTGAAATTATAGTCGCACTTCAACCATTTCCGCACGCGGGACTTGCGCCTTTTCCGCTCCGCAACCGTCGGGCTTGGCATGCCGGTTGTTATGCCATACCTCGGAGGGAGGGAGCACGTAGTGCCGAGGGATTTGCGCCAGGACAAGCTGGCCGCGCGCAGAGAGAGGCTGTGCGTACTGATGGCCTGCGAGGACGTTGCCGAAGCCGCTCAAGTGGGCGAGCAGGTCTTGAAAGTGAATAAGGGCTCACTGGTGACCTACCGCAAGGCGGAGGACGTTTTGCTGAACTCCCCCGCCGGCCGGGTCGTCCTCATCATCCTGGCCGCAGGCGACGACCCGGAGACGCTCGGAAGGAACCTTGCTTGGATGCGGCATCGTTGGCCCCGGTGCCCGATCGCCGTGATCGGCGAGAAGGGCGGAGGTGCTACCGAAATGGCGGCTCGAATCGGCGGGGCGAGCTACTTCGCACGCCCCGTCCGCCCGGAAGAATGGGCGGCCATGGTTACGCACGTGCTGAGCAGAAAGCTCACAGTAGCAACGGAGGTTGGACTTGGCTAAGGAGCTGAACTCGCTGTAGCGTTTGGCCGAGTATAGTTGCTCAGGCCGAGGAGCCTTGAATATAGCGTTCCGGAGTCAACGGAACCAGTGGTGCGAAGCGATGAGCCTCACGCGAGGGGCCTCGACAGACGGCGAATTTGGCCTGGGCGGAGATGAGCGCCCGCCCGTCGTGCCCACCTGTCCTCCAGGTGTTCGCCAGAGGCCACCTCGAGGTAGGGGTCAGGGCTATTGACGAACGTGGTGGAGATGAGCGCCCACCCGTGAGAACCCGCTCCTCCTCCGGCGGGCATACGTCAGGTAGCCTCATAGTGAGGGGACCTCTACCAAGGCGAAGGGCGATGGCAGTGCCTTGAGCAAGCACTGTCTCGCCCCTTTTTTTGCGCCGGCGCCGGCCGGCCGCCGGCGAATGGGTGAGGAAAACCACCTCCCCGGGACGATGCATCTCCTAAGATAGCAGCGGGAGGCAGCCATGGCCAAGACGTTGCGCCCAAGCCTGTGGATGCGTTTGGCGGCCTTGACGGTGCTGGCCGCCGCCCTGGGATACATCGAGGCCAGCATCGTGGTGTATCTCCGCGAGGTGATCGTCCCCGTTCGCCAGCTTCACTATCCCGACGCGGCCCGCGAGGTCCTGCCCCTGCTCACCCTCGCTCAGCTTACCCAGGCCGGCCCGGAGGTCGCCCGGCTGCTGAATCTGGAGAGGGTCCGGGAGCTGGCCGCCGTGATCGTCCTGGCGGCGATGGCCCTGGGCCTCCGCCGGCGCAGGGGGGAGGGCCTGGCCTTTTTCATGATCGGCTTCGCCGTCTGGGACATCCTGTACTACGTCTTTCTCAAGGTCCTGATCGACTGGCCGGCCTCGCCGGCAACCTGGGACGTGCTGTATCTGGTCCCCATCCCCTGGGTGGCGCCGGTGTGGGCGCCGGTGGCCGTTTCGCTCACGCTTCTGATCGCCGGCCTGGTCGCCCTGGCCCGCCGCCGCGGGGAGATTTCCGCCGCGGCCAAGCTCATCGCCTCGCTCACCGCCCTGGCCGGGGTGGCCCTGATCCTGGTGAGCTTCATGCTGCGCGTGCGCCAGGCCGTCGGAGGCGTGCCGGAGGGGTTTGACTGGCCGTGGTTCCTTGCCGGCTGGCTGCTGGGCGCCGCCGGCCTGTTCTGGCTGACCGCCCGGCCCTCAACGAGAGGGCGCTGAAGCGGCCGCGCCCACGGCCGCGGCAAGCCTGTACATGTCCCTCTGCTCGTTGGTGATGAGAAGGTCCGCGGCGTCTTTGCCCGGGATCCAGCATATCGCCTCGCACTGCCCAAGCCGCACCGCCCGCTTCCGCGGCGACTGCCGGATCGCCTCCGCCGGCCGGGTGCTGCCCGACGGGCCGGTCGCCCCCGCCTCGACCAGCTCCTCCAGCGGCGCCGGCAGGTCGTACACGTAAACGGCTGAGTAGGACAGGGCCGCGATGTGCCGCCCGTCGGGCGCTATGTCCGCCGCGGTGATCCAGGCCGCGCCCGGCAGCGGCCCCAGCGCCTCGGCCCGGGCGATCCCTCCCGGCGCTCCGGCCAGCCGAACCCGATACAGCCGCGCCCCGGCCACTTCCTTCGTGATCAGGTACGCCCATCCCTTGCGAACGAACATGGCCTCGCAGTCAAACGGGCCGTGCCCGCTGGGGTATCGGAAGCGGGCCGCGGCCTCGGCCGTCGCCTGGCCGGTCTTTTTCGGGTCCGGCTCGGGCACCGCGTAGATGGTCAGCACCCGCCCGGAGCGGGTGTTGTTCCCCACGTCGGCGACGTACAGCTTGCCGGCCTCGTCCATGGCAATGTCTTCCCAGTCCACGTTGCGGGCGCCCTGGAGGCGGCACTGCCCGGTGGACTTGCCGTCGGCGTCGATGGCGTAGAGGGTCGGCGGGTTGCCGGAATCGTTGTGGGTCCAGAACAGCCCGGGGCATCGCCGGCTGGGGACGATGCCGGAGGATTCCCCAACGGCGGGATTGGCGATCGCGCCGCACCGCGTCGGGGCGGCCAGCGGCGGCTGCTTGGGCTCGGCGCCGGCCTCGGCCGGCGGCAGGCAGGCCGCCCCCTCGACCAGCGTCACGGCCACTCCGGCCGCCAGCAGGCGGTGAAACGTCGGCGATGACATGAATCGTCCGGTCTTGATGGGATGGCACCCCTGTATGGCGGCGGCCGGCCCGGCCGGCTCAGGCCTGTATCTTGCTGATCCGCACGAGCGTGTACTTCTGCCGGTGGCCCTTCTTGCGGCGGTAGCCTTTGCGGCGCTTATACGTGTTCACGCGGAGCTTCGGCCCGGCGGCCTCGGCGTCGACCACCTCGGCGACGACCTTGGCCCCCGCCACCAGCGGCGTGCCCACCTTGACCTTCCTGCCGTCGGCCACCAGCAGCACCCGATCGAACTCGATCTTCTCGGCCGTTGGGTCCAGCTCGCGCAGACCGATCCGCACCAGGTCGCCTTCGCTGACCTTGAACTGCTGCCCGCCGTCTTCGATGATTGCGTACAACCTGCCTGTCCTCACTTCCAGCCGGCCGCGCCGACGGAGCCCAAACCGCGGAAAAGCCGCATTATGGCCGGCCCAGCCTCCTTGTCAACACCTTTGCCGCCGGCTCGCGGCGCTGCCTGGGCGCGGAACTGCGGCCCGGCCCGGCCGCTACTCGATCACGGGGTCGGGGATAAAGTGGATGAAGGTCCCGCCGCAGCCGTCGTCCACGTAGTTGAGCATGAAGTCGCCGGTGGCCTCCTGCTGGCCGTGAGCTGCCGGCCAGTGGGAATAGTCCTCAAGCTCGTCCTGTGGAAAGGCCCGGGCGTGGCCGTCCAGGTAGTTCAGCACGATCTTGCGGCCATGGCGGTCAAAACCCAGTGAGCCGTGCACCCAGCCCCAGCCCGGACGGATGCACCACTCGCCCGGGTAGGTGGGATGATATAGCGGGATCCGGTTGCCTTCCTCGTCCTCCACCTCGGTCATGAAGTCGTTGTTGGTGTCTCCGCTGAAGACCATGCCGTTGGGGTTGGTGACGCTTTCGAGGGTGGGATGGTACACGCTGCGCCAGTGCATACGGTCGTAGTTCGGGCACACCCGCCCGTAGAACCGGGCCGCCCCGCCACCGTCGATGTCCCAGCCGGGCGGCATGCCCACGTGGCCATGCGTGTTGAACAACCCCCCTAACGCGGCCCCGCCGAAACCCCGGTTGGCGCGGACGGCGATGTTCGTCCAGTAGCAGGCGTGGTACTGGTCGTTGGGGTTGTACACCCACACGGCCGGGTCGGCGCTGGGGCAGACGTAGGCCTCGGCGAACTCGCCCACCTGCAGGCCGCGCAGGTCCGGGCCCGGCGGGCCCCCCACGTAGGCAGACAGGCAGCCCAGCGCCCACCGCTCCATCTCCCCACGCCACGGATCGTACCCGCTGGCGTAGTT
>LJUF01000305.1 GCA_001303665.1 Phycisphaerae bacterium SM23_33
GGAGGCGCGGCCGTCGGCGATGGCGTCGGCCACGAGCGACCGGTCGGCCATGAGCTCGTCGTAGGAGTAGATGTCGCCCTTTGCGTCGGTGATATAGGCCGGCAGCCACACGTCCATCCAGTGCCACGCGCCGCCCCAGCGGACCTCGTTGCTGACGTGCCCGAAGCCCGGGTTCAGCAGGCGGCACTCCAGCCCGGCCGCGCGAAGCAGGGCGCCGAACAGGTGGGCCTGCGGCCCGCAGCCGCAGCAGCCGTACACCGTGATGTACTTGATGGGGTCGTTGACGAACCACAGCTCCAGGCCGACCTTGCGGCGGGTGGCGGGGTCGGGCGGCTCCACCGGCCGGTGGGAGTGCTCCGGCATGTACACCGTCCGCACCAGGAAGTTGTAGATGGCGACGGCCTTGTCTCGGGGGCTGCGGCGGCCGCGGCAAACGTCCGCCACGATGCTCCGCAGACTCGAGCAATCCACGCTGCGGTCGGTGCGGACGGCGATGCCCCTCAGGACGGTTGCCATGGGCGTTCACCTCGCGGGGCAGGCGATGGCGATGGACTTCATCTTCGGGCGTTTGCTTCCGGCGACGCGGATGGTACACCGGTCGCTGGCTTTTTTCACCTGGTGGGTGAAGGACTTTTCGGTTTTCCAGTCTTCCAGCCAACACCAGGTGACCTCCAGGGGCGTCTGGGCCAGCGCGGCGGCGTCGCCGCAGGTGACGGTGACCTGGTTGCTGCCGACCTCCAGCCAGGGCCGGCTGTAGAAGTTCAGCATGGTGGTGTTGGTGACCCGCAGGGACTTCAGCTTCGCCGTGCCGACCAGCATGACACGCAGGCGGAATCCATAATGTCCGCTGGTGGTGCCGGCGGGATACTCGCGGGCGTTGGGCTTGCCGATGGCGAATTCGTCTTGGGGATCGCCCGGCCCGAAGGTCGTGGGCGGCTGCCAGGTGCTGCCATCGTCAAGGGAGCAGTCAACCAGCAGTTTGCCGCCGCCAGGGTCGCTGGCGACCTGGACCTGCGTGTCGGCGATGACGTAGGGCAGCTCGAAGGCGATCTCGATGGCGGCCGGCCGGCGGGCGTCCTGGGCGACCACACCGCCGCTGGCGTCCTTGATGTTGCTCGCTTTGGCGTCCCAGGCGGCCAGGCCCCGCTTCGTCATCGGCACGGAGTGGGTGAATACCGCATTGCCGTAATAGCGGTAGTAGGTGTCGCTCCAGGGGTGCGGGCCGTTCTTGATGGTCTTGCGGTACGGCTCCCAGTACGGGAACGCCTGCTTGCAGGCCGCGTCCTTCGCGAACTTGAAGGCCGGGCAGGCGAACTTCTCTCCCGGCCAGTACCACTTGCCCACGTGGTCCCACAGCCAGGTGCACGACTCGCCCGGGCGCAGCGCCAGGTTCTCATGGTACTGGCACTTTTTCACCCCCGAGCCGGCGGGGCCGGCACGATGGTTCTTGGCGTTCTTGACGGCCTGGATGTCCGGTCCGGGATTGAACATGAAGTTGGCGGAAACCCTGCCGGCGGCGGCGGCCTTGTCGATCAGGCTGCGGTCGGCCATCAGTTCGTCGTAGGAGTAGATGCGGCCGGTCTCGTCGGTGACGTAGCAGGGCAGCCAGACGTCCATCCAGTGCCACGCGCCGCCCCAGCCGATCTCGTTGGACCCGTGGGCGAAGCCGGGGTCGAGCCGGCGGGCCTTCAGCCCCGCGGCGTGGGCCAGGGTGCAGAAGATGTCCGCCTGGATGTCGCAGCCGGCCGCCCCGTACACGTTCAGCACCTTCAGCGGGTCGCGGACGCTGGACAGCCGCCCGCGGATCATCTCCTTCGGCTGGCCGTAGACGTACGGCATCCACACCGTCCGCACCACGAAGTCGTACAGGGCGACGGCCTTGTCCCTGTCCGTCTTGCAGCCGGCGGTCACGTCGGCGACGATCGTCTGGACCGTGGCGGAGTTGACGCTGCGGTCGGTGTCGATGACGATGCCGCTGACGCCGGCCGCCCGGACGGCGCAGCAAACGCTCAAGAGCAACAACATTGCGATGAGTGCGGGCGATGTTGCGTTCATTGAATGCTCCATCCTCTTGGGCAGGCCCCTGCAATGTCCGCGTGAGGTGATTAGAATGTCAGCCGTGCTGGCAGTCAAGCGCGGCGGCCGGCTTGCCCGGCTGAGGCCAGAGGAAAAGCCATGGCGCGAAAGGAAGGCGAGGGCGGAACGGCGGGGGCCGTCCGCGTGGGCGTGGTGGGGATGGGCATTCGCGGGCGGATGTACGCGGCCGTCGCCGAGGCGCTTCCCGGCGCCGAGCTGGTCGGCCACGTGGCCCCGGCCCTGGCCGCCGCCCGGGCCGGCGCCCACCTGCTCATCGAAAAGCCCCTGGCCATGACCGTGCCCGACGCCGCCGGCGTCTGCCGGGCCGTCCAGGACGCCGGCGTGCGCGCCATGGTCGCCTTCGAGAATCACTGGAACCCGCCGCTGTCGGCGATGAAGGCGGCGGCCGAGGCCGGCGAGCTGGGCGACTTCGTCTCCTGCAATTCCCAACTGGACGACCGCATTGACGTGCCCACGGAGATGCTGAGCTGGCTGGGCAAGTCCTCGCCGGGATGGTTCCTGATGTCGCACACGGTCGAGCTGGCCGGCTGGATCGCCGCCCAGCGGCCGGGCCGCGTCTGGGCCTGCGGCGGCAAAGGCGTCCTCGCCGCCCGCGGCATCGACACCTACGACGCCATCCACGCGGTGGTCGAGTTCGACGGCGGCATGGTGGGCTCGTTCAGCTCCTGCTGGGTGCTGCCGCGGTCGCTGCCGCTGGTGTTCCAGTTCCGCCACGAGATGGTGGGCACGGCCGGCTCGGTGCGGGCCGACCTGACCGACCAGATGCTGCACAAGGCCACCGACCGGTACGAGCACCCCTCGACCCTCGGCGTGACCATGACCGGGGCGCTCACCAGCCCGCCGGCGCAGATGTTCGCCGACTTCGTCTCGGCCTTGCAGGGGGGCGGTGAGCTTCCCTGCCCGCTGGAGGACGGCCTGGTCAACGTCGCGGCGGTGGCCGCCATCCACGAAAGCATCGAGACGGGCGGGGCGGTGGAGGTGCGCGTGTGATCCGGGCGGTGACCTTCGATTTCTGGGGCACGCTGTACGAGGAGGGCCCGCTGACGGAAAGAAGACACCAGCTGCGCGGCGAGTACGCCCGCGGCTTTCTGCTCGGCAAGGGCTACCAGGTCGCCGAGAAGCAGCTCGGGTACGCCTTCCGGGTGCTGGAGCGATACGTCAACTGGCAGCGCGAGAGCCGGCACGCCGGCCTGGACGCCGAGGAGGTGGGGCAGCGGCTGGCGGAGATCGTCGGCATCCGTCTGGAGGGCGGCGACGCGGCCCAGCTCGGCGAGCTGATCTCCTCGGCCAGCCGGGAGGCCCCGCCCGTGCTGCTGGACACGGCCAGAGAAGTCCTCTCGGCCCTGCACGGCCGGGCGGCGCTGGCGCTGATTTGTGACACGGGCTTCACCCTCGGGCACGACCTGTACGCGGTGATGGAGGCCGACGGCGTGGGGCAGCTCTTCGACGCCTTCACCTTCTCCAACCAGACCGGCACCACCAAGCCGGAGGTCCGCCAGTTCCACTACACGCTATACCGGCTGGGCTGCCGCCCGGACGAGGCCGTGCACGTCGGCGACCTGGAGGCGACCGACGTGGCCGGGGCCAGGCAGGCCGGCATGCGGGCGATTCGCATCGTGAATGCCGACGCGGACCCGGCCACCGAAGCCGACGCCGCGGTCGAGGACCTCCGCGGCGTGCCGGACGTCCTGCGGGGGTGGGGACTGGCCGTGTGAACGGGCGTGAGAATCTGCGGGCCTTGCCGCGGCCCGGCATGTTCCCCCCGATTTTCACCCAAGATTCTTGACTTGGGGGTGGAAATCGTACCAAAATGGTGCTATATATGGGACGATAACTGTAAGAGGCCCCAAACGCGATGTTATCGCTGACGAAAAAAACCGGTTACGGCCTGATTGCAATGACGCACCTGGCCGGGCTGCCGGAGAACGAGCTGGCCAGCGCACGGGAGATCGCCCAGCACTTCGACGTGCCGGTGTCGCTGCTGATGAACGTGCTGAAGGAGCTGGCCGCGGCTGGGTACGTCGAATCGGTCCGCGGGGCCCACGGGGGCTATCGCGTGGCCCGGGACCCGCGGGAGATCTCCCTGGCGGACCTGATCACGGCAATGGAAGGGCCCATCCGACTGGCCGAGTGCGTGGCCGAGGAGCACAGGAGTTCAGACAGCCAGCCCTGCCGGCTGCTGGACCGCTGCCCCGTGGCCGACCCGATCCACCAGGTGCAGCGAAGGTTGAGCGACTTTCTCAGGACGGTCAGCTTGGCCGAGATCGTCAGACCGGCCTGGAAGACCGCGGGTAGATAAGGGAGCACCCCATGGCGGTCAAGACGCCCGTGTATCTGGACAACAACGCCACCACGCCGGTGGACCCGCGCGTGCTGGAGGCGATGCTGCCCTACTTGCGAGAGCATTTCGGCAACGCCGCCAGCCGATCCCATTCCTTCGGATGGACGGCCGAGGCCGGCGTGGAAAAGGCCCGCCGGCAGGTCGCCGAGCTGATCCACGCCGACCCCAGGGAGATCATCTTCACCAGCGGGGCCACCGAGAGCGACAACCTCGCCATCAAGGGCGCCGCCGAGATGCACCGCGAGCAGGGCAACCACATCGTCACCTGCCAGACCGAGCACAAGGCCGTGCTGGACACGTGCGAGTATCTTGCCCGGCACGGCTTCGAGGTGACCTTCCTCAAGCCGGACTCTGACGGCCTGGTCGCCCCCGAGCAGGTGGCCGACGCCGTCACCGACCGCACCATCCTCATCACCCTCATGACCGCCAACAACGAGATCGGCACCATCCATCCCATCGCCGAAATCGCCGCGGCGGCCAGGCGGAAGGGCGCCCTGTTTCACACCGACGCCACCCAGGCCGTCGGCAAGATCCCCATCGACGTCCAGGCCATGGGCGTGGACCTGCTCAGCCTGTCCGCCCACAAGATTTACGGCCCCAAGGGCATCGGGGCGCTGTACGTGCGGCGGCGGCAGCCGCGCGTCCGCCTGGCGATCCAGATGCACGGCGGCGGGCACGAGCGCGGCCTGCGCAGCGGCACGCTGAACGTGCCGGGCATCGTCGGGCTGGGGGCGGCGGCGGAGATCTGCGGCCGGGAAATGCCCGAAGAGTCCCGCCGGCTGACGGGGCTGCGCGACCGGCTGCACAGAGGCATCACCGAAGCCCTGGATGAGGTCACGCTGAACGGCCACCCGACCCGCCGCCTGCCCAACACGGTGAACCTCTCGTTTGCGTACGTGGAGGGCGAGTCGCTGATGATGAAGCTGTCGGACGTGGCGGTCTCTTCCGGCTCGGCCTGCACCAGCGCCTCGCTGGAGCCCAGCTTCGTGCTGAAGGCCCTGGGCGTGGGCGACGACCTGGCCCACGGGTCGATCCGGTTCTCGCTGGGGCGGTTTAACGCCGCCGAGGAGATCGAGTACGCGATTCAGAAAGTGGTGGCGGCGGTGAGGCAGCTCCGCGAGCTGTCGCCCCTGTACGAGATGGCCCGGCAGGGCGTGGACATCAAGACGGTCAAGTGGGGGCAGGAATAAGGCCATGTCCTACAGCGAGAAGCTGCTGGAGCACTTCAACAACCCGCGGAACATGGGGTCGCTGGACAAGGACGACCCCAGCGTGGGCACGGGCGTGGTCGGCTCGCCCGAATGCGGCGACGTGATGAAGCTCCAGATCAAGCTGGATGGCAACGGCGTCATCACCGACGCCAAGTTCAAGACCTTCGGCTGCGGGGCGGCCATCGCCTCCAGCTCGCTGGCCACCGAGTGGCTCAAGGGCCGCACCCTCGAACAGGCCGAGCAGCTCAAGAACGTCCAACTCGTCGAAGAGCTCTCGCTGCCGCCGGTGAAGATCCACTGCTCCGTGCTGGCCGAAAGCGCCATCAAGGCCGCCATCGAGGATTGGCGGGCCAAGCACGGGCCAGCCGGTCGGGGTCGCGCCCGGCCGGGCCGAGCTGCCCTGCCAGGAGTGCCCCGGCAAGGTCGCCTTCGCCCTGGCCGCCGGCTCGGCCGAAACGGACCGGGCTGCGCCAGGCGGGAACGTCGGCGCGGAGCGGCTGGCCGGCCTGCGCCAGGAGGCCGGCCGCGTCCTTCAGGCCGTGGACAAGGCCCTGGCCGACACCGGCCAGGTCCTCAGCCCGCAGCAGGGGCGGGTGCTGGAGAAGGCGCTGGCCATGCTCAAGGCCACCGTCCGCCGCGACGACCCCGACCAGATCGTGCTGGCCATGGACATGGTCAATGAGGCGGCCCGCCCCGTGATGGAGACCCGCATGGGCACGGAACCCGGCAGGGCGATGAAAGGAAAAGCCGGCCAGGAGCCCTGAAGGTCGGCCGCGTTGCGGACGTTGCGTCCGGCGTTCGGATTCCAGGGCCAATTCTCGTTTGGAAGTGAGCCATGGCCACCTACAAGGTTACATTTCTGCCCTCCGGCGTGACGGTGGCGGCTGACCCGGCGCGGTATCCTTACGGTCGGCACGCCGAGCCCGGCAGCCTGCTGGACATCGCCCTGTCGCACGGCGTGGAGATGGAGCACGCCTGCGGCGGAGCGGGCGTGTGCGGCACCTGCAGGGTCCTCGTCGAATCGGGCATGCAGAACCTCTCCGAGCCCACCGAGGACGAGCTGGACACCATCGAGAAGCAGCCGGACAACGCCGCCAATTCCCGCCTGGCCTGCCAGGCCGTCGTCAAGGGCGACGTGACCGTGCGGATACCGCAGTAGCTCCGCGGCCCCGCGCCTTCCTGCGGCAAGGCTCGGATGCCGGACCCTGCCTGTGGGTCTGACTGCCCGCGGGCGGCCGCGCGCGGGGCAGGGCGAAAAGTTTTCTGCCTTCGCCGCCAGGAATGCATTGACAGCCGGCGCGGCGCAACTACAATTTAGCGCATGTGATGTGAATGGCTTTGTCCCGCTGCACGCCGTGGAGCGTGGGTAACGGCGGGACGACCGATCACGGCAGGCCGCCCGCAGTGTGGGCGATGCCACGGAGACTAGAGAGATGGCCAAGAGATCAAAGGGCAAGGCGAAGAAGAAAGCGCCCGCGAAGAAGGCAAAGAAGTAGGCATTGCCGTGAGTATCTTTGTGCGCAGCAGGCGGCCCGCTGAGGCGGGCCGCTTTTTTTCTCCCGGGCGGGGCGGGCCCGCGGTTGCCGGCCTGGTCGCAGGGCAAGTATAAGAGGAGGCGATGCCGGCGGGGCATGATCCATGAACGACGCTCCGACCATCATGATCACGGCCGCGGACCACAGCGGCGACGCGCACGCCGCCGGGCTCATCGAGGCCTTGCGCCGCCGATTGCCGCAGGCCCGCTTCGTGGGCATGGGCGGGGCGCAGATGGCCGCGGCGGGGTGCGAGCTGCTGGCCGACGTCACCCGGCGCTCTTCCATGCTGGGCAGCTCGTTCCGGCAGGTGTTCTATTTTCTGCGTCTGATTCGCCGGCTGGCGCGGGCGATGGATGAGTGCTGCCCGGCGGTGCACGTGCCGGTGGACTCCCCGGCCGCCAACTGGCACCTGGCCAGGGCTGCCCGCCGCCGCGGCGTGCCGGTGGTGTATTACATCGCCCCGCAGGTGTGGGCCTGGGCGCCCTGGCGAGTGCGGAAGCTGCGCCGGCTGACGGACGCGGTGGCGTGCATCCTGCCCTTCGAGCCGGACTACCTCCGCCCGCGCGGGGTCAACGCCCATTACGTCGGCCACCCGCTGTTTGACGGCCTGCCGGAGGCAGACCCGCCGGACCTGGCCTCCGCCGCCCGCACCGGCCGATGGCGGATCGCCCTGGTGCCGGGCAGCCGGGTGGCCGAGATTGCCGCCCACGCCCCGGCCCTGGTGACGGTGATGGACCGCCTGCAATCGCTCCACCCGCAGGCGGAGTTCACCTTCACCGCCCTCAGCGAGGAGGCCGCCGGGATGATCCGCCACGCCGCCGGGCGGGCGGAGCTGCCCACGCAGGTCGGCAATACGGCCGGAGTTCTTGCCCGGGCGCACTTCGCCGTTGTCGCCAGCGGCACGGTCACGCTGGAGGTGGCCTACTTCGGCGTGCCCATGGTCGTCTTCTACCGCGTCAACCGGTGGGCCTACAGGCTGGTGGGGAGCTGGCTGCTGCGGACGCGGTACCTTTCGCTGGTCAACATCCTGGCCGGGCGCGAACTCGTGCCCGAGCTGATGCCCTGGTACGGCGACCCGGAGCTGCTGGTCCGGCGGGCGCAGGAGGTGCTCACCGACCTGGACGGGCTGGAGCGGACCCGCCGGGCGCTGCTGGAGCTGACCGCCCCTCTGCGCCCCGCCGGCGCCGGGGCCGCCGACAACGCCGCCGACCTGGTGCTTGCCACCATGCGCCGGGCCCGCCGGGACGCTACAGCCCTCTGAGATACGCCACGGCCTTGCCCACGTCGCCGACGGGGTCGGCGCCGGCTTCTCGCTCGATGACGTACGCCCCGCGGTAGCCCAGCTCGGTCATCAGGCCGACGTAAGCGGGGAAGTCCACGTCGCCTTCGCCCAGCGGCAGCTCGCCGCCGCCGCGCCGGCCGTCCTTGGCGTGCGTGTGGACGATGAAGGGCATCAGCTCGCGGACGGCCTGGAGGTGATCGAACCCGTTCATCACCAGGTTGGCCGGGTCGAAGTTCACGCCGATTCCCTTGGTCCCGGCGGCCTCGAGGATGCCCCGCAGGTGCCGCCCGCTTTCCAGGCCGGTCTCCGTCGCCAGAACCACGCCGTGGTCGGCGGCGTAATCGCCGATCCGCTTCAGCGTCGCGGCCATGGTCTTCCGCCTCGACCCGTCGGGGTCGTCTCCCAGCGAGCCGACGTGGGTGGTCATGATGGAGGCCTCCAGGTCCACGCTCTGCTGGATGGCGGCCCTCAGCAGCGGCTCCTTGGCCTTCATCAGCTCGGCATTGCAGAAGTTCAGCCCGAAGTCGCCGCAGGTGGCGCTGAGCTGAAGCCCCAGGTCGCGGTAGCGCTTCACGAAATCGGCGCGGGCGGCCCTGGGCATGTTCTTCGCCAGCATCTCACCTTTGGTCAGGTACACCTGGAAGCACTGGACCTTCCATTGGGCGGCCAGGGCGAGCCCCTCGGCGATCGGCCGGCGGAGGCTGTCAACAAAGATCCCGATCTTCAGGGCCATGCCTTTCTCCTGGCTGTTTCCGGCATTGCGAATGCAGTTCTTTGTCCGGCGGCGGCCAATGTATCGCTCGCCGCCGGCCGCGGCAAGGGTCTCGCCCGCCGGGCCCACCGGCTGCAGGCCCTTGAGCCGACGGGACCTGTGAGCGGCCGACCCGCCGGCGGCCCGGAGGCGACGCTTGGGCGGCCCAGATGCGCACTTTACGGATCAGGCCATGCGCGGTATCATTAACGTCCGGAGGTCTTCAACCTTGGACGGGAACGTGGAGGTATCCCGGCCGCATCGCGTGATTGCTCTGTTGTGTGCGACCGCCGCGGCGCCGGAGCTGGATGCCCAGGTGGAGCTGGTGCGCGTCAACAGCGGCTATGAGGCGGCCGCCGAGATGCTGGCGGCGCCGACCTCGGCGCTGCTTGTGGACCTGGGCCGGATCACTCCGGCCCACGTGGCGCTGCTCCGGCTGGCGGGGCAACTGGCGGTGCCCGTGGTGGCTTTCGGGGCCGTCTCGGCCGAGCTCAGGGCCGACACCCTGGCCCGCACCCGCCTGGTGGCCCCGGAGCGGGCGGGGGACTCCCTGGCGGAGGTCCTCA
>LJUF01000306.1:0-1256 GCA_001303665.1 Phycisphaerae bacterium SM23_33
TACCAGGTGAGCTGGCGGCTCGGCCGGAAGGTCGGCACGGCCTTCAACTATCACCCCATCCGGACCGTCCGCGGCGGGGTGGACGCCCGCACCAACCTGTATTACCTCCAGACGACCGACTTCGGCCGGAGCTGGCGGACCATTCGCGGCCAGGCGGTGCAGACGCCCCTGAGCACCGTGGAGAATCCCGCCCTGGCGCACGACTTCCGCCGCCAGGGGCGGCTGGTGTACCTGAAGGACCTGAACTTCGACGCCCGCGGCAACCCCGTCATCCTGGTGCTCACCAGCGGCGGCTGGGAGCCGGGGCCGGAAAGCGGCCCGCGCAGGTGGACGACGGTGCACTGGACCGGCCGGAAGTGGGAGGTCCGCGCCCAGATCGAATCCGACAGCAACTACGACACCGGCTGCCTGCACGTGGACGGCGACGGCACCTGGCGGATCGTCGGCCCCACCGAGACCGGCCCGCAGCCCTACAACCCCGGCGGGGAGATGGCGCTGTGGACGTCCACCGACCGCGGCGCGACCTGGACGAAGACCCGCCAGATGACTCGCGACAGCAAATTCAACCACACCTACGCCCGCCGGCCGGTCAATGCCCATGATGACTTTTACGCCTTCTGGGCCGACGGGCATGGGCGCAGACCCAGCCCATCCAGGTTATACTTCTGCAACAAGGCCGGTCAGGCCTTCCGCCTGCCGCCGGCGATGAAGGGCCCGTGGGCCGAGCCGGAGAAAGTGAGCAGCTAAAGGAGACAGCAATGCCCCGCAGGATTGGAATCGAACGCATCTTGATCAGCTTCACCTTTGTCCTGGGCTGGGCTTGTGTTTGCGCGGCCGGGGCGGACAAGCCGCCCGCCTTCAACCTCAGCGACGTGCCGGACAAGGACTTGTCATCCGGCTGGGGCGCGCCGGCCAAGGACGGCGAGGTGCAGTATCGGCTAGCCGAAAAAAGCGGGCGACGGATGGTCAAGGTCGAGGCCTGGTGGCCGGCCGATTCGCTCCGCCCGCCGGAAGACACGGTGTGGGTCTTCGAGGTCCGCTACAAGGACACCGCCGCCGAGCCGGTGGTCTTCTACAGCCACGGCGGCCTGGGGCGGTACCACGCCCCCAGGGAGGTTCACCGCTTCGGCGGGGCCGGCGACGGCCAGTGGAAGACCGCGGCGGTGCCGGTCGGCTGGGGCCAGCTCATCCGCCTGCTGGAGGAGCGCGACAAGACGGCCTTCGGCCTGTCGGCCGCCGCCGACCTGCCGGTGGCG
>LJUF01000306.1:1284-4620 GCA_001303665.1 Phycisphaerae bacterium SM23_33
AACTCAGCGGCCCGGTCCGGCTGGTGCCGTTTCCCTGGCCGGCGCTGGTGCCGCTACTGCCCAACGCCCAGCCGAAGGCCGAGCAGGTCGGGGCGGCCGTCAAGATCCGCATGTGCCTGAACGAGCTGGAGGGCGGGTCCTTCGGCGTGTACGCCAACGACGCCGACCTGACCAACGTCGGCTACGAGGTCTCGGAGCTGACCGGGCCGGCGGGCAAGCTCGTCGCGGACGTGATCCCGCGGACGGCCGAGTACTGCCTGGTCCAGATGGGCAGGGGGCTGCGATGGTTCCCCCAGCGGCTCTGGCCGGCGCACAAGGTGGACATCCCCAAAGGCCGCAGCCATTGGTTCGTGTTCAACCTCCGCACGCATCGGGGCAAGACCAGGCCCGGCACGTACAAAGGCACGGTCAATATCACCAGCGACCAGGGCAAGGCGTCGCTGCACGTGGAGGTGCAGGTCCTGCCGGTGGACCTGCTGACGATGGAGGAGGCCGGGCTGCTGATGGGCGGGTGCGTCTCCGGCCTGCTGCCGGCCAATGACATCGCCTTCGAGGTGGACTACAACCAGAACGGCACGAATCTGTGGTTCGCCGGGGTGCAGCCGGGGATGACCATGAAGCGCGGCCGGCTGGAGTTGGATTTCACCTACCTGGACGAGTGGATGGCCTCGGCCCGGAAGCGCGGGCTGAAGGCGATCGTCTGGTTTCTGGGCGGCAACCCGTACGGCTATCCCGACACCATCTCCATCCTGCGCGACCTGGCCCGGATAGACAAGAGCGGCGAGCAGGACAAGCAGGCGCGGATAGCGTGGGTCAAGAGGCAGGCCGCCGAAGAGAACCGCAACGGCATCCTGCCCGAGCAGCGCCCGCTGTTCAAGGAATGGGTGCGGCAGGTAACCGCCCACGCCCACGCCGCCGGCTGGCCTGAGATCATCCTCACCCCCTTCGACGAGCCGGCCAAGTGGGTCCAGGGGCCGTACCGCAAGACCTCCGACTACCCCGGCGTCATCGGCACCGGGCCCTGGATCAAGCCCTTCTTCAAGGACTGCTGCGCCGCCATCCGCGAGGCCGACCCCAAGACCCGCATCTACGCCTCCATCCACCACAACCACCCGCCGCGGGATGAGGGCATCTGCTTCCTGGAAGATATCCAGGTGTTCTGCACCAACGCCATCCACGAGGACCCCAAGCTTGGCGAGAAGGTCCGGGCGGCCGGGAAGGACTTCTGGCAGTACTCCGGCACCGGCAGCGGCACCTCCCCCCACCAGGCCCGGTACACCTTCGGGTTCTTCTTCGCCGCCTTCGATTCCCGCGGCTCGCTGTGCTGGGCGTACAACTGGGGGGCGGGGCTGGACACCACCGAAGGCAGCAACTGGATGTACGCCTGGCAGACGCCGTTCGGTACGGTGCCCGCCCCGTACTTCGAGGGGATGCGGGAGGCCTGGGACGACCGGCGAGTCATCGAGACCTACAAGAAGCGGTTCGCCGCGGACGCCGGAGCCATGGGCCTGCTGAATTCGATTCTCCAGGCCGCCGCCGGCAGCCGGGCCCGCGGCGGCCGCGACACCGTCAGCGACTTCTGGGCCGCCGTGGACGACGTGTCCAAGCTGGACCAGTGGCGAGACGCACTCCTGAACAGGCTGGCCAAGCCCGAACAGGCCCAAAAAAAGGAGCAATGACATGCGTGCGAGAATGACCTGCGTGCTGGTGGTTCTGGGGGTCCTCTCGGCCGGGGCGGCCTCCGCGGCAGGCGCCCCGCAGGCCGGGGAGGGCGGTGCGATGCCGGCGGGGATGGTCCGGCAGATCAAGGTCCTGGCGGACAAGGCCCCGGACTGCTCCTCGCGGAAGGCGATCGTCGCCAGCGTCACCCGGGGCTGCAAGACCAACGACGAAAAGGCCATCGCCATCTACAACTTCCTGCGGCTGGTGAACTATCACCACGCCTACCCCAACGAGCCGGGCGGCGTGGCCGCGCTGAAGCTGATCAACGTCTACGGCTGGAGCCTGTGCGGCGGGCAGCACGCGGCCCTGTCGGCGCTGTGGCGGGCGGCCGGGTGGGAGCACCGCTTCGTGGGATGGTCAGGCCACACCACCGTCGAGGTTCAATACGACGGCCAGTGGCATTACTTCGACACCTTCCTGAAGATCTACGTCTGGAAGCAGGACCCCAACGCCCCCGGCGGCCGGACCGTCGCCAGCCAGGCCGACATCGCCGAAAACCCCGAACTCATCACCAGGGACCTGGTGTTGGACGCCGGCCGCAAGGTCTACTACCACCGCGGCAACCAGTTCGAGATCATCAACGAGAAGGCCAACTGGACGGCCCCGGCCTTCCTGGTCTGCGGCGACGGCCCCGACGGGGTCATCTCCGGCACCAAGGGCCGGCACCGCAGCGGCAGCCCGGCCGGCTGGGCGACAGTCAAGCACGACGAGGGCGGCTACAACACTGACGTCAACCTCGCCCCCGGCATGAGCCTGGAGCTGATGTGGAGGGCGATTGACGACGCCTGGTACTGGCAGGGCATGAAGAGGCCGCCTTTCCACAGTTGCGGGGACAAGGACTACCGGAACTGCCCGGCCCTGGGGCCGGTCCTGGAGCCCTACCGCAACCCGTATCCCCCCGTGGCCGATGCCAACGACCCCCGCAACCGCGGGGCCCGCACCTACTCCAGCGGAAAGCTCGTTTTCGCCCCCGACCTCGGCAACGAGGCCTTCCTGTCCGGGCTGGCGGCGAAGGAGAACGTGAAGGTAGCCGGCGGGCAGTTGGCCCCGGCCGATGCGTCCGGGCCGGCCTCGATAACGGTCCCGCTGCAATCGCCCTACGTCATGGCGCGGGCCTCCGGGCAGGCCGACGGCGCTGCCTCCGCCGAGGTCTCCGTCGACGGCGGAAAGACCTTCAAGCCCGTCGAGCTGAAGGACTTCTCCCAGGCGGTCCGCGGCAAGTACGCCTGCCAGGTCAAGCTGACCTTCAAGCAGCCCATGAAATCACTGAGGCTGGAAATCATCGTGCAGCACAACCGCTGCGCCCTGCCGTACCTGTCGCCGGGCCCGAACAAGATCTCCGTCTCGGTGGACGACGCCAAGGCCCTGGGCGGCAACCGGCTGGCGGTCACCTACGCCTACAACCTGGGCGCGAGGCGAATCTCCTATGAGGAGCTGGCCGAGATGGGCGCGGAGGTGGGCCGGGCCCACAAGGCCGAGTGGCCCGACACGCCCACCGTGGTGCAGAAGCTCTTCACCGCCAAGGATCTGCCGGCGACCTTCGATATCCCCGTCCCCACGCCCAAGGACAAGTACCCGGTGTATCCGCAGATGCTGTTCCTGCGGCGGGAGGTG
>LJUF01000306.1:4652-10196 GCA_001303665.1 Phycisphaerae bacterium SM23_33
CCCAAGATCGGCCCCGGGGATGAGCTCAAGACACTGCCCAACCCGTTCCTGATGGGCATCGCCAAGCCGCCGAAAAAGACCCCCCGCCCGACGGCCACGCGGAAGATCGCGCTGCGGTGCAGCCACGTGGTCTCCAGGAAGAGCGACGGAACCGCCGGGCCGGTGTACGAGAACTTCTACATCAAGACCCGTCCCAAGGACCCCGAGGCCTGGGTCATGCTGGTGGGCGGCCAACTCAGCGACCTGCCCGCCCCGCGTGACATGGCCGCGGCCCACCTGTGCATTCCCGTGACCAACTCCAACCCCAACGCCACCACGCAGGTCGCCGCCGTGCTGCTGAAGGTCCCCTTCGAGAGCATGAAGCCCTACGACTTCAACAACTTCGGCGCCGTCCTGGGGACCGTCAACATCCCCAAGCAGGCCGAGCCGGGCCCGGCGAAATATTACAAGATCGAGATCACCCGCGGGCTGAAGCAGATCGCCGCCGGCGAGGTGAAGTTCCACGGCCTGGCCATCCGCACCGTCCCCAACCGCTCCGTGGATGAGGGCTGGACCACCCGCATCGACATCACCAAGAAGGAGCCGACCTACATCGAGCTGGAGGTGTACACCGACAAGAAGGCCGGATAACCATTGGCCGGCCCATACACCGGCCACGGGCAGGGCCGCGTTCCCTCCGGCCGGCGGATCCTTTGCGCCTGCCGTGCCCGGCAGATCGGGTGGCGAACAGCCGGCAACGGGGGCATACTCTTTCACCGCGGACTGCCAGACCGCATCACCGTAACAGCGCAGGGAGACGGCAATGACAGCAGAAAGGGCTGAGCTGCGCCATCGTCTGGAATCGGTCGTGCGCTTCCTGGCCGAAGAGATCGGTCCCAGGCCGCCGGGATCGAAGGCCGAGCGCCGGACCGCGGAATGGCTGGCCCAGCAGTTTGCCGAGATGGGCTACGAGCCGGCCATCGAGGAGTTCGCCTGTCCGGCCCACGGGGCCGAGGGGGCTTCGCTGAGCGGACTGGCCCAGGAAATCCAGGTGTATCCCACCCAGCATTCTCCCGTGGGGCGGGTCTCGGGGGCGCTGCGTTGGCTGGGCTTCGGCGAAGAGCACCTGCTGAAGGAGCTGGACGGCAGCATCGGCGTGCTCATGGCCCGGGGCAGCCTGGCCGAGCGCCACAGGCTCCTGGACCGGCTGGAATCGGCCGGCATGCGGGGGGTCATCGTCGCCGGGCCTTATGCCAACACCGTCACCGGCAAGGCGGTGCGGTCGGGCAGGCTCAATCGCCTGCTCACCGCCACCATCTCCCTCAGGGCCGCCCGCCGGCTCCCGAACCATTTCGGCCAGCGGGTCACGCTGGAGATAACCGGCGACCGCCCCGAGGTCACCGGCACGTCGCAGAACGTCCTCACCAGGCTGCCTGGCAGCGGCCCTCATTCACTGGTCGTCTGCTCGCATTACGACACGGCCGCGTGCTGCCCCGGGGCCCTGGACAACGCCACCGGCATCGCCCTGATGCTGGAGCTGGCCCGGCGCTTCAAGGGCCGCCGTCCCGCCGCCACGCTGCTCTTCGTGGGCACCGGCGCCGAGGAGTTCGGAGCCGAGGACTACTGCGGCCGGGGGCTGGCGCCCTTCTTCCAGGCCCGCCTGGACGACCTGCCCAATTTCATCGCCTGCTTTGCCGTGGACGGCGTCGGCGACGCCCTGGGCGTGCGGCAGCTCCGCGTCAGCGGGCCCAGGGCCTTCGCCGCCGCCGTGCCTACCTTCGAGAACGTGTCCGTCGGCCCTCATTACCACGGCCCGGAGGATACGCCCGACATCGTGGACTTCGACGCCCTGGCCGACATGCTGCCGGTATGCTCGGCCACCATGGACGCCCTGGCCGAATGCCGGCCCTTCTACCGGTACGTCCGCAAGGACGACCTGCTGATCCGGCCAGCGCGGTGGGACGACATCCCGGCCATCTGCGAGATCACCCGCCAGGCCTTCGGGCCCTTCAGCCTGGCCCGCATGCGCGAAGATTTCTTCGGCGAACAGGTCGGCGGAAAGCCCTGGCACCGGCACAAGGTCGAGAGTGTCCGCGCCGCCGCCCAGGGGCAGCTGGACTGGCACATCGTGGCCGAGATCGACGGCCAGGCCGTGGGTTACGCCAGCTACTTCCTGAGGGTCCGGGCCCCGGACATCGCCGAGGTGGGCAACAACGCCGTCCGCCCGGAGCACCAGGGCAGGGGCATCGGCATGGCCATGCAGCAGGAGATCATGGCCCGCTTGGAGGAGGAGGGCTTCCGCCGCTGGACCGTCACCACCCTCATCAACGACATCCCCGCCCAGAGGATCTACGCGAAGATGGGCTTCCAGGAACTGACGCGAATGCTCATCTACCTGCGCCAGTAGCCGACGGGGATTCGGCAGCGCCCCGTCTCTGCCGGCGCGAACATTCCAGGCCCGAAGCCCGTCCGGGCCGATGAATTCACACCCAGCGCCGCACCCAGGAGCGGATGCCGGCCGAGGCCTTGACCACCACCAGCGGCTTGTCGCACCTGCGGGCGACCACCTCCGGCAGCATCTCCCGGGCGACGCGGTACAGCAGCGGCTCCCGCGTGGCGCCCATGACGATGAGGTCGCAATCGGCGGCCTCAGCCAGGATGGCCTCGGCGACGCTGAGGCAGCGGACGGTCTTGGTGCGGACGCGTTCGGCGGGCAGCCGCAGGCGGTGGCGGTGCTGGGCCACGAAACCGTCCACGTCGAAATGCCTCTTGCCGCCGGCCGCGTTCAAGGCCACGAGCTGCCCCTCCTGCGGGTCGGCCAGGATGCCGGCCACCTCCAGGGCCAGGGCCCCGTTGGGCCCGCCGGCCAGGGGCACCAGCACCCGCCCGAAGCGGCGGCTGCCGCCGCAGTTCCTCAGCACCACCACGTCGCAGGGGGCCCGCTCGATCACCGGCTCCACCGTGCTGCCCAGCCGGAACGCCCCCCCGCCGGCCGGGCCGTGCCAGCCCATGATCAGCATGTTGATCCGCTTCTGCCGCACCGCCGAGGTGATGCCGCGGGCGACGTTGCGGCAGTACCGAAGGGTCGTGCTGATGGGGAAGCGCAGCCCCAGCGACAGCATGGCCTCGATGATCCCCTCCTTGCCCTCGCGCATGTACTGGTCGGCGTCGGCCAGGGGAACCTGGTCCGGCACCGGCACCATGTGCAGCAGCTCCACGCGGGCGTCCTTGGCCCCGCCCAGCTTGTAGGTGTTCTGCACCAGCTCCAGGGCGTTGTCGGGATTGGCCACCGCCACCATGATGCGATAGCCCGCCCCGGCCGGGGGCGGGGTCTCCTGGAAGATGAGGATTTCGTCCTCGGTGGTGATGGCCCGGCTGCGGGAGTAGCAGAAGTAGATGATCACCCCGGCCAGCACCCACAGCGGGGCGATGATCCAGGCGGCCAGCGACATGTGGAAGATGTGGGCGGCCAGTACCGCCTGGCAGGCGATGGCGATCAGCGGCGGCAGCGGGAACAGCGGCATGACGTAGCCGTAGCTCAGCTCGTCGCCCATGTTCAGGCGGACCTTGATGACGCAGACGTTGACCAGCAGGAACACGAACAGGAACATCATGCTGGCCGCCGAGGCCACATCCCTGACCCGAAGCAGCGCCAGCACCAGCACCAACGCGCTGGTGGCCGTCAGCGCCGCCCAGGGGGTCTTGCGCTTGGGGGAGACCCTGGAGAAGAACCGCGGCAGCAGGCGGTCGCGCCCCAGGGCGTAGGAGGACCGGGTGGCCGAGTAGATGGTCGCGTTCAGGGCCGAGGTGGAGGAGAAGATCACCGCCATCGTCACCAGCAGCGAGCCCAGGATCTCCCGGGGCATCATCTTGGCCACGGCCCGCTCGAAGCCGGTGTCCGGGTGCCGGCCGATCCACTCCCACACCGCCCCCGGCACGGAGCCGGGCTTGACGCCCACCACCGTGGCCAGCGACACCGCCACGTAGGTGAAGGTGACGATGAGGACCGAGTACAGCATGGCCTTGGGGATGTTGCTCCGCGGCCGGACGGCCTCGTCGCCGGCCTGGGCGATGACCTCAAAGCCCTCGAAGGCCACGTACACGAACCCCATCGTCACCAGCAGCCGGCCCCAGCCGTGGGGGAGGAAGGGCTTGAAGTTCTGGAAGCGGTCCGGCTGGGCCAGGGCCACGCTGACTCCGATCACGCCGATGGCCAGCACGAAGATCATCTGCCCCATGGTGAACAGGGCCCCGACCTTGCCGGTCGCCGAGGCCCCGCGGTAGTTGATGTAGATGAACAGCGCGGCGATGGCGACGGCCACCAGCCGCTTGACCACCGGCACCGCCCCGGCCAGCCAGCCCAGCCAGCCGATCTGCTCGAAGAAGTGCAGCGTGTAGGTGGCGAAGACCACGGCGTACAGGCTGCCGGCCACGGAGGAGGCGAACCATTCCATCCACCCGGCCAGGAAGCTGGGCCCCCGGCCGAAGGCGATGCGGGCGAAGTTATAGGCCCCGCCGGCGCGGGGGATGGCCGAGGACAGCTCGGCGAAGCTCATGGCGGTGAACAGGGCGATGACGCCGTTGAGGGCGAAGGTCAGCACCATGCCGCCGGGGCCGGCCTGCTGCAGGGAGTGGCCGATGCCGATGAACACCCCCGCCCCGATCATCATCCCCAGCCCCATCATGGTGATGTGGAACAGGGAAAGCTCCCGGGACAACTCGGAGGAGACCGAGGACCTATCGGCCACCGCGGAGTTCCTTCTCGATCGCCCGGGCGGAGCCGAACCCGTTCCGGGCGATCCGCTCGATCCGCCGTCGGCTCCACAGCACCAGGCAGGTCAGAAGCCCCAGGGCAGCCGCGATGACGATGATCCCGATGACCGCGTCGGCGTCCATAGCCAATGACCTATACCGGACGGCGGGAATCCCGGCAACTGCCCAGGCCCCGGCGAGCCCGGGCCGCTACAGCCTCACGAAGATGCCGCGTTCGGCCAGGTACTCCTTCATCTGCCGGATGGTGAACTTGCCGAAGTGGGCGATGGAGGCCACCAGCACGGCGTCGGCCTTTCCCTCGGTGATGGCCTGGTACAGGTGCTCCAGCTCGCCCGCCCCGCCGGAGGCGATCACGGGGAGGCTGAGGGCCTCGGCGATGGCCCGGGTCATGGGGATGTCGTAGCCGGCCTGGGTGCCGTCGGCGTCCATGCTGGTGGGAAGGATCGCACCGGCTCCGAGGCCTTCGACCTTCCGCGCCCACGCCACCGCGTCCATGCCCGTGGGCTGCGTGCCGCCGCTGACGACCACCTCGAACCCCGACGGGACCTGCGACGACTTGCGGGTGTCGATGGCGACGGTGATCTTCTCGCCGCCGAACTCCTCGGCCGCTTGCCTGACGAAATCGGGATTCCGCACCGCCGCCGTGTTGATGGAGACCTTGGCGACCCCCGCCTTCATCAGGGCACGGATGTCCCGCAGGCTGGCGATGCCGCCGCCAACCGTCAGCGGCACGGCGACCTTCTCCACCGTCCGCCGCACCGCCTGCATGAGCGTCTTTCGGCCCTCCAGCGT
>LJUF01000307.1 GCA_001303665.1 Phycisphaerae bacterium SM23_33
AGCCGGTCACCTCGGAGCTGGCCGCCATCTTGAAGGACCGCCTGAAGATGGAAGGCGACGGCAAGTCGCTGATCGACATGGGGCGGGTGATCCAGGGCCTGAGCCCGATCCAGCCGGGAACCGGCCGATACCAGAAGGTCCTCAGCGAGGTGGTCAGGGAGACCGGCCGCCTGGTCGGCAGGCAGGGGCTGGGCGACTTCGCCCTGTACTGCGGCTGGGTAACGAACCCGGCAGACCTGCCCCAGGTGGCCAAGGTGGTCCGGGGGATCCGCGACGCACACGGCCGGCCGGCCCTTTCTGCCTACGGCCAGGTCCTGACGGGGGCCGACGTGAAGGAGCTGGCGGAGCTGTTCGGTCCGCTGGACACGCTGATCGTCACCAGCGGCAGGGGGCTGCTCGCGCTGGCCGACGCCTTCAAGAAGTCCTCCGGCGACAAGACCCTGGCCCTGCTGGCTCCATACCCGGACACGTACGCCTACGGTTTCTACTGCTGGGGCATCGGCGCCGACGGCGCCTACGCCAGCCAGGCGTTCTCCTCCAGGCCGTTGTTCAACGCCTTCTGGTTTGACGGTCGGGCCCTGCTGGCGCCCACCGACAAGTGGGGCTTCAAGCCTACACTGTCGGCGCTGCTGGCGGCCGAGGGCATGGCCGATTACGACCTCACGCGGCGCTGCGAGGCCATCGTGAGCCGGGCCAAGCAGCGAGGGACGGACGCCCGGGAACTGGAGAAGGTCCTGACGGAGATCCGCACGACCGCCGACAGCAGCGGGTTGCACTTCGACCTTGGCCGGCTGCGGTCCCGGGAGGTCCTTCCGTCGAGGCTGAGGCAGTGGCGGCACGCCCTGGTCCGCGAGGCCAACAAGCTGGTGGAGCCGCCGGCGACCCCGCACGCCTCGGCGCCCTCGGGCGGAGGCGATCAGCCCGCCCGCCCGGGGCGGTAATCCGCGAACAGCCGGCCCCAGGGGCTTTCCTGCATCCACCGGCGGAGGATCTTCCTGCCCCGGAGGCGGTACCAGATCTGATCGTGATACATCGCCGAGGCGAAGATGAACAGGTACACCACGGGGGTGTGGAACATCAGCCGCTCCAGCCACCGCAGCGGCCCGAACCAGAACAGCTTGCCCACCCGGCCGGCGGCGTTCACGCCGGTGTGGAAGTGCCAGTTCTGGGCGGCGGCGTCGGCGTCGCCGACGATTTCGATCTCCTGCATGCGGCCGACGCCCAGCCCGCGCTCGTGGGCCAGGCGGATGAACGGGTGATCCATGGCCTGGAAGCCCATCATGGTGGCGGCGACGGCGTCGATGGCCACGCAGTCGCTGGAGGCCAGCAGGACGTTGGTGGTCTGCGGGGTCATGGTCCGCGGCCCGGGCCCGTTGCCGGCCGTGGTGCCGTCGGTCACCGCGAAGATCCCCGGGTGGATCTCCTTCTGGATGGCCAGCAGGTCCACCAGGGTTTCGTGGATCCGCCGGTGGCAGTAGTGCCGCTTGTTGTCCAGCAGCCCGCCGAAGGCGTTCTTCATGGCCCCGCTGAGGTTGGTGTAGATGTGGCACTTCATCGTCGGCAGGTGCACCACGTTCTTGCCGCGGAAGTACTCCGGGATGCGGATGCCCTTGGGAAAAATCTCGTGCAGCACCAGCATCTCGGCCCGCGGTTCAACCACCGACCACTCCATGTCGCTGCGCAGGAAGTTGTATCGGATGGGCACGCCGTAATGCTCGCACACCGGCCGCTGCTTGTTCAGCCGCTCGCCCTGGCGGGCGTTGGTGACGACGGTCTCGTTCTCCACGCACACCAGGTCCGTCAGCCCGGCGTCGCGCAGGGCCAGGATCGCCCCCTCCAGCTGCCAGGGCGTGGTGTTGGCGCCGGGAAACATCAGGTGCCAGGAAAGGTTGTTCTTGAGGATGGTGGTGGCGGAGGCATCCAGGGCCTCCTTGGCCCCGCCCAGCTGCATCACCCGCCGCACGTCGGTGAGGATGCTTTCGGGCGATGTCCTGACAACGGCAACCTTGCTGACCATATCCATACCTCTCTGTCGGTCGGTTCGGCGATTGCCTTCGGCCAGACCATTATAAGGTTCTCGCCCCGGCCGCATGACCCCGCCCCGGGCAGGCCCTTGGGGAGGGCGAGCGCCCGGCGGCCGGGGCCGGTCAGCTCCCGGAGGCGGCCTGGCGATACGGGCGCTGCCGCCGGTACAAGTCGAGGCGAGCTTGCATGTCGGCGAGCAGTTTCCTCTGCCCGGCCGAGTGAGCGAGTTTCACGGCTTTCTCGACGGTTTCCACGGCCTTGCTGAAGTCGCCGGCCTCGGCGTACGCCGCCCCCAGCGTGTCGAGGTACGCCGTGCTTTCATACCGCGTCCCCTGGCAGGCCCTCTCGGCCAGCCGGACGGCCTCGGCGCCGTCGCGGTGCCTGGCGTCCGGGCACGTGGCCAGCAGCCAGGCCGTGTCGTTCAGCACGCCGGAGTTATCCGGCTCCAGGCGCAGCGCCTCGCGGTAATGCTCCAGGGCCTCTTGGGGCCTGCCCTGTAGATAGCGGACCCGGCCGAGCTGGGCGTGGGGTTCGGGCCAGTCGGGTCTGGCTTGGCTGGCGGCGGCCAGGTGCTCGGCGGCGGCGTCGAGCTTGTCCTGGGCCATGAGCGCGTGTCCCAGGTAGTAATGGGCGGAGGCGGAGCCGGGCTCGATGGCGAGGGCGTTGCGCAAATGAATGACGGCCTGGTCGACGTTCCTGAGGGCCAGCAACAGCTTGCCCATGTTCGTCTGGTGGAGGGCCGATTCCGGCTCCAGACGCAGGGCCGCCTGCATGTGGGGCAGGGCTTCTTCGGGCTGACCCAGCTCCAGCAGGGCCATGGCCAGGTCGTTGTGGGCCGGCGTCCTCTCCGGGCCGAAGCGGATGGCGTTTTGCCAACAGTCGGCCGCCTCGGCTACCCTGCCCTGCTTGTACAGCACCATTCCCATGTTGTACCACACCCGGTGGCGCTGGGGATCCGCCCGCAGGGCTTCTTGAAACTCCTGCAGGGCCAGCGGCAGCTCGCCGGCGGCGTGGTGTCGCACGCCGCGGTCGTAGTGCCACTTGGCCAGGTCCGGATGGTACCCCTGCGGCGTCAGGGCCAGCAGCAGATACAGGGCCGCGCACGCCGCCACGGCGGTGGCCGCCGCCGCGTACCGGCGGGCGGTCACGCGCTCGCTCAGCCAGGAAACGGCAAAGCCGGCCGGCAGCAGCAGGAAGGGGATCGCCGGCACGCGGTACCTGCCGGCCGGGCCGGCAAGCAGCAGCAGGAAGCCGACCAACGCCGGCGCCGCAACCAGCGGGAAGTTGCCCGGCAGGTGCCTGAGCACCGGGTAGAATTGGCGCTCGTAGTGGATCTCCTTGTTGTTGCCGATCTCGGCAGGGCCCCAGAACAGGCGCAGTTTCCTCCCCGTCAGGCGCAGGAATGTTCCCGGGTTCTCCCGGATGAAGCGGAATGCCTTTGCCGAAAACCACGCCGAGACCTCGGAGTGCTTCAGCGGCCGGCCCAGCTTTTTCTGGAGATTCCTGACAATTTTGGAGTAATCGAACATCGTCCCGAATCTTCCCAGTTCCGGGATCTCCTCCATGCACAAGCCGGTGGCGCGTTCGTTGTTGGCCATGTACAGATTGATGCCGCCGTTGGAGCACACCAGCACAAGGTCGCCGGCGGCGACGTAGTTGCGGACCGTGGCCAGGGCCACCGCCGCCGCCGCCGGCAGGGCCAGCGCCGCCATGGCCGCCAGAGCCCGCTTGCCCTGCCCGCTCCGCCAGGCGATCCAGCCGGCCCAGACGGCGGCCACGGGCACGAACACCAGAACGTTCGGCCGGGTGAGTGCGGCCAGCCCCAGCAGCCCGCCGGCGCCGAGGAGGCAGAGGATCTTTCTCTTGTCGGCCCACAGGCCCAGCAGGAGGATCGCCCACAACAGCAGATGGATCAGCAGCACCGGGGCATGCAGCTCCCCCTCGAAGTAGACCAGGGCCCAGTAGAATGCCATTCCGCCGGCGGCGACCAGCGCCACGATCCGGCCGAACCACCTCCGGCCGATCAGGAATACCAGCACAGCGTTGCCCAGCCCCATGGCCATCTGGACGATGCGGATCGCCAGGTAGCTGCCGCCGGTCAGCCAGTACACGAAGGCCAGGAAATACGGATACCCCGGCGGGCGGAGAAAGGGCGTCTGGGTCACCTTCGGATCGTCCTGCCCCGCAGGCGGGGACCATTGTCCGGTGAGCAGGCCTCTGGCCCAGTAATCGTGGAAGCCCGCGTCCACGGCCGGCCGGGCAAAATCCGAGGCGCTGACGATCTCCGACAGGTACAGCCCCCGAACGATCAGGCCCGCCAGCAGGATCCCGGCCAGAACCAGCCATTCCCAGCGGCGGCCCGGCGGCCCCGGGGCTTTGTTCGTCTCATGGGCGGACGCTTGCCCCCGCCGGCCTGGGTCAGGTCCAGCTGCTTCGCGGCGGCGGCGTCTCATCGTCCTGGGTCCCATCGAGATTCATCAGGTGCCCGGGGGTTGCCCGGCCGGCTCCGGTCGGAGACTTGCCCCTATGATAACAAACCCTTGAGGAAGTCACTTCCTCCCCAGTGCAGGATCAATGCCAGCAGCACCAGCCAGATTATCCCCACCAGCCACATCACCTTGTCCCGCAGCAGCACCCGCACGGGGTCGTCGGTGGGGTTGGCCAGCGTCAGGCAGTAGTACCGGAACATCCCGTACACCACCAGCGGGATGGTCCAGATCAGGTGGGCCGACCCCAGGTGCTGGACCGTCCGCGGGGCCAGGCAGTACAGGCAGTAGGTGGCGATGGCCAGACCCGCTGAGACCGCCAGCATGTGGTCCAGGTTGGTCAGGGTATAGAAGCGGTGGACGCGGCGGGCCTGGCCGGCCGCTTCGCCCAGGACGGCGATCTCGCTGCGGCGCTTGGCCAGGGCGATGAACAGGCACAGCGTCAGCGTGCACAGCACCAGCCAGGGGCTGATGACCACGTCGATGGCGGCGGCCCCGGCCATCGCCCGGAAGACGAAGCCCATGGCGATGATGAGCACGTCCAGGATGGGCCGGCCCTTCAGGTGCAGGCTGTAGGCCAGGTTGATGAGCACGTACGCCCCGGCCCAGACGGGCAGGCCCAGTCCGTGCAGGGCGGCGGCCGGGTTGTGCAGGAGAGCGGCCAGGTATGCGACGATGGCCGCCCCGGCCGCCAGCAGCACGCCGCCGGCAGCGGCCGCCACCGGCGCCGGCAGCCGGCCCGAGGCCACCGGGCGGCGCGACTTGGCGGGGTGGGCGCGGTCGCTGCGGCGGTCGGCGATGTCGTTGATGAGGTAGATGGCGCTGCTCAGCAGGCAGAAGGCCGCGAAGGCGCCACCGGCCATGGCCCAGGCGGCCGGCGTGGCCCACTTGCCGCCGAACGGCAGCGCCGCCAGCACCAGCAGGTTCTTCACCCAGTGGGGGAGCCGCAAGGCCTCGAGCAGCGCCCCGACCACGCCGCCCTGCGGCCCCGGGCTCGGGCCCGAATCCTGCCGCTTCCGTTTTGGCGCGTTACTGTTCAATCTGCTCCGCCCCCGCCGCGGCTCCGGCATGCCGGAGTCGGCCCCAGGTTTGCTCGAACAGCTTCAACTTCCCGGCCGATAGTATGTTAGATACATGCGCGACGTCGCTCAACAGCCATATCGTCCGCCCGCGGCCAAACCATCAGTAAAAGGCCTGTACCTGTCGGTCCTGGTCGCCGCGGCGGTGCTGTATGGCCTGACCTGCCAGCGCGGACTGAGCTGGCAGGACAGCGGGATGTTCCAGTTCCGCGCCGACCGCGGCGATCTTGGCCTCGCCGGCCAGCTGGGCCTGGCACTGGCCCATCCCCTGTACATTACCGCCGGCTGGCTGCTGAAGTTCATTCCGCTGGGCAAGCTGCCCTTCTGGCTGAACCTCTTCAGCGGCCTGGGCATGGCGGTGGCCCTGGCCAACCTGGCGGCCGTCTGTGCCCTGCTGACCGGCCGGCGGAGCATCGCCGCCGCCATCGCCGCCATGCTGGCCCTCGCCCATACGCCCTGGTGGCTGGCCACCGTCGCCGAGGTCTACACCTGGTCGCTGGCCGGCTTCACCGCCGAAGTCTGGCTGCTGGTGCTGCTCGTTCGCCGCCCCACCTGGCCGAAGCTGCTCGGCCTGGCGCTGATTTCCGGGCTGGGCCTGGCCGTCCACGACTTCGCCCTGCTGCCCCTGCCGGTGTACCTGATCGTCGCCGTCGTGCTCGCGGTCAGGCGGCGCCTGCCGGCCTGGTCGCTGGCCGCCGCCGCCGGCGCGTATCTGGTCGGCGCCGGCCTTTACCTCGGCATGATCGCCGCCAAGGCCGCCGAGGTCGGTAGTCTGCTCTTGGCGGTCAAGTCGGCCCTGTTCGGCACCTACCAGGCCCGGGTCCTGGGGGCCGCCCCGGCCGCCTCGTATCAGGCCGCCAACCTCGCCTTCGTGGGCATGAACCTCATCAACGTCCTGCTGCCGCTGGCGGTCGTCGGCGCCTGGGTGCTGAAGCGGCGCCTCGGGCCGATGCTGGCCTGGCCCATCTGGGCTCTGGCCGCCATCCAGGTTGTCTTCGCCGGGCGCTACTTCGTGCCCGACCAGTTCACCTTCTTCCTGCCCAGCTACGCCATGCTGGCGGTGCTGGCCGCCGTCGGCATGCAGGCCCTGATCCGCCGCGGTGCGGCCTGGCGGGGGGCGGTGTGGGCGGCGTGGGCGGCGTCGCTGGTGCTGATGCCTGTGCTGTACGGCCTGGCGCCGTCGCTGGCCCGGCGGCTCGTACCCTCGGCGGTGCAGCGCGAGCGAGAGTTGCCGTTTCGCGACGAAGCCCGGTATTGGCTGACGCCCTGGAAGCACAACGAGGACTCGGCCGAACGCTTCGCCCGCGCCGCCCTGGAGCAGGTCAAGCCCGACGCCGTCATCCTGGCCGAGCCGACCCCGCATTACGCCCTGGCGG
>LJUF01000036.1 GCA_001303665.1 Phycisphaerae bacterium SM23_33
CCACCGAACTGTTCGGCAAGCTCGCCGACGAGCTGGGCCTGTACCTCACCGTGCCCCTGCTGGAGGTCGACCCCAAGACCGGCAGCCACTACAACACCTCCGTCCTGCTTGGCCCGGACGGACGGACGCTCCTGCACTACCGCAAGCGTGTCCCCTGGCCGTGGGCCGAGCGCGGCTGGGCCACGCCCGGCGACCGCGGCAACCCGGTGCTGGACACGCCCTTCGGCCGACTCGGTCTGCTCATCTGCTACGACATACATACCCAGGCCGAGATCATGGGCCGCCTGAAGGTCGACACGCTGCTGTATTCCATCGCCTGGGTTGATGACAAGGACAGCGATTGGTTCGCCAAGAGACTCCCGGCGATTGCCAAGAGCAACGGCTTCCACATCGTCGCCGCCAACTGGACCGTGCCGAAAAACCCCGCCCCCAAGTGGTACGGCTACGGCCAGAGCCGCATCCTTGACGCAGCCGGGAACGTGCTGGCCAAGGCGAAGGACGACCTGAGCGAGGAGATTATCTACGCCGAGCTCCCGCTGCCGGCGGCGGTGCCGACCAAGCCCGCCGGGGGGCCGCCGAAGCCGTGACCGCCCGGCCGGGCCCCGGCCGTTCAGGTCATTCCGAACTGGCGCCTGAGGAACTGGACGGCTTCGCGGGCAAAGAGCCTGGGAATCTCCTCGTCGGGACAATCGCCGCAGTCCTCGCGGTAGCGCAGCACGCATTCCACGCCGAGTGAGTCCAGCTTTTCCTTGAGTACCTCCCCGAACCTGGGGTGGTGAATTCCCTCGTTCGCCGACAGGGCCGGCGTCAGTGGAAGATTGGGCATCGGGTAGAACAGAAACACCGGCGCGGCCTGGGCGGTCACGTAGTTGATGGGGGAGCCGGCCGCGAAGACCTCGCGTGCCCGCGGCGTGTCATTGTCTTCCGGCCTGACCCGGAACAGCAACTGCATGGCCTCGTGTCCGCCGGCAGGACCGGGAATGATCGAGCGGATGAAGTTGGGGTCGTACGAGCTCTGCGTGGCCGTGCATGCCATGCAGTCCGGCCGGGTCGATTCGCGGGCGATGGGGTCGTCGCTGGACGGCTCGGCCAGATCCTCGTGGAAGCCAAGCCACAAAGAGATGCCTCCGCCGGCTGAACCCCCGCCGGCCGCGACCCGCGACGGGTCCAGCTTCCAGCCGGTGCGGCCTCGGAAGCGAAGGAACTGGATCGCCCGGGCGGCGTCATGCATGGGGGCGGGGAAGGGGGCCTGCTGACTCAATCGGTAGTTGATGCTGGCCATCGAGATGCCGGCCGCCAGGGCCGCGTTCACCAGTTCCGGCGACACGCCCGACTTGTCTCCGCCCATGAAACCGCCGCCGTGGATCCACACCCACAGCGGCGTGGGTGGCTCGGAATCGGCCCTCCAGAAGTCCAGCACGTTGCGCGGATGGGGCCCGTACGGGACATTCCGGGCGTCAGGAACCGGCTTTTCCATGCTCTGCTCCTTTTGCTTCGCCTGCCGGCCTGTGGCGTCGACATCAATCTACAGGCCAGGACGGCGTCTTGCACGGACCGAGTTCCGACCGCGGCCGATGGGATCGGCAGACGGCTCGGCTGGAATCAAGTCCGGCGCACGGGCGGGTCATCGCCGTTGGCCCATGGGCCCGTTGTTTGCGCCCGCCAGGTGGTCTGTTTGCCTGTTGTTGTGTCCCCGGCGAATCGCTACACTGTTCCGCCAAACATCGCCCCGCGTGATGCAGGGTTTGCGCCCCCGGGCAGGCTTTGGGGCCGCCCAGCCCGCCCGCCGGGGATGAAGCGGAGGCAGTATCCTCGATGCCGAAGCGAACGGACATTCACAAGGTGATGATCATCGGCTCCGGCCCGATCGTGATCGGGCAGGCCTGCGAGTTCGACTATTCCGGCACCCAGGCCTGCAAGGCCCTGCGGGGCTTGGGATACGAGGTCGTGCTGGTCAATTCCAACCCGGCCACCATCATGACCGACCCGGGCATGGCCAACGCGACCTACGTCGAGCCGCTCACGCACGACGTCATGGCCGAGATCATCGAGAAGGAGCGCCCGGATGCCTTGCTGCCCAACCTGGGCGGGCAATCCGGGCTGAACCTGGCGGCCGAGCTGCACCGCAGCGGCGTGCTCGACAAGTACGGCGTCAAGGTCATCGGCGTCCAGGTGGACGCCATCGAGCGCGGCGAAGACCGCACCCGGTTCAAGGAGACCATGAGCAAGCTGGGCATCGACATGCCCCCCAGCCAGGCCGTGTACGGCGTCGAGGAGGCCGAAAAGGTCGCCGCGGAGCTGGGCTACCCGGTGGTGATTCGCCCGGCCTATACGCTGGGCGGCACCGGCGGCGGGCTGGTGTACAACGTGGAGGAGCTGCGGGTGGTGGCCGCCCGCGGCATCGCCGCCAGCCTCGTCGGGCAGATCCTGGTGGAGCAGTCCGTGCTGGGCTGGGAGGAGCTGGAGCTGGAGGTCGTCCGCGACGCCAAGAACCAGATGATCACCGTCTGCTTCATCGAGAACGTGGACGCCATGGGCGTGCACACCGGCGACTCCTACTGCACCGCCCCGATGCTGACCATCTCGCCGCAGCTCCAGCAGCGCCTCCAGAAGCATTCCTACGACATCGTCGAGGCCATCCAGGTCATCGGCGGCACCAACATCCAGTTCGCTCACGACCCCGAGACGGGGCGGGTGGTGGTCATCGAGATCAACCCGCGGACCTCGCGCAGCTCGGCGCTGGCCTCCAAAGCGACGGGCTTTCCCATCGCCCTGGTCTCGGCCAAGCTGGCGGCCGGTCTGACCCTGGATGAGATTCCCTACTGGCGCGACGGCACCCTGGAGAAGTACACCCCGTCTGGGGACTACGTTGTGGTCAAGTTCGCCCGCTGGGCCTTTGAGAAGTTCAAGGACGCCCAGGACAAGCTCGGCACCCAGATGCGGGCGGTGGGCGAGGTGATGAGCATCGGCAAGACCTACAAGGAGGCCTTTCAGAAGGCCATTCGCTCGCTGGAGAACGGCCGCTACGGCCTGGGGTTCGCCCGGGACTTCCGCCGGCGGCCTCTGGAGGAGCTGCTGGACATGCTGCGCGAGCCGACCAGCGAGCGGCAGTTCATCATGTACGAGGCCCTGCGCAAGGGCGCCACCGTCGCCAAGCTGTACGAGCTGACCTACATCAAGCCGTGGTTCATCCAGCAGATGAAGGAGCTGGTGGAGTTGGAGGAGCAGATCCTGCAATTCAAGGGCCGGCCCCTGCCGGATGAGCTTCTGACCCGGGCCAAGACCGACGGCTTCTCGGACCGCTACCTGTCGCGGCTTCTGGGCATTCCGGAAAAGGACATCCGCCGACGGCGGGCCGATCTGGGCGTGGTGGAGGGCTGGCACCCCGTGCCGGTCAGCGGGGTGGAGGACGCCGCCTACTACTATTCCACCTACAACGCCCCGGACGTGGTGGCGACCAGCGGCCGCAGGAAGGTCATGGTGCTGGGCGGGGGGCCCAACCGCATCGGCCAGGGGATCGAGTTCGACTACTGCTGCGTGCACGCGGCCTTCGCCCTGCGCGACGAGGGCTTCGAGACCATCATGGTCAACTGCAACCCCGAGACCGTCTCGACCGACTACGACACCTCCGACAAGCTCTACTTCGAGCCGCTGACCGTCGAGGACGTGCTGGCCATCTATCAGAAGGAAAAGCCCGAGGGCGTCATCGTCCAGTTCGGCGGGCAGACGCCGTTGAACATCGCCCAGGAGCTGGCCGCCGAAGGCGTGAAGATCCTCGGCACCAGCCCCGACACCATCGACCTGGCCGAGGACCGCGACCGCTTCCGCAACATGATGGCCGAGCTGGGCATCCCCATGGCCGAGAGCGGCATGGCCAGCACGCCGGAGGAGGCCCTGGCCATCGCCGGGCGGATCGGCTACCCGCTGATGGTGCGGCCGTCCTACGTGCTGGGCGGCCGCGGCATGGAGGTGGTCCACGACGAGCAGATGCTGCTGGAATACGTGGCCAAGGCGGTGGACGTCACGCCGGAGCGGCCTATCCTCATCGACAAGTTCCTCGAGAACGCCACCGAGGCCGAGGCCGACGCCGTCGCCGACGGCCAGGACACCTTCGTGCCGGCGGTGATGGAGCACATCGAGCTGGCCGGCGTGCACTCGGGCGACTCGGCCTGCGTCATCCCGCCGATCGGCATACCGGCCAAACACGTCCAGACCATCTGCGAGTACACCCGCAAGATCGCCCGCGAGCTAAACGTAGTCGGGCTGATGAACATGCAGTACGCCATCGCCAAGGACGTGGTGTACGTGCTGGAGGCCAACCCGCGGGCCTCCCGCACCGTGCCGCTGGTGTCCAAGGTCTGCGGGCTTTCCATGGCCCGCATCGCCACCCAGCTCATGCTGGGCAAGAGCCTGAAGGACCTCGGCCTGAAGGATCGGCGCATCCCGCACTTCGGGGTCAAGGAGGCCGTCTTCCCCTTCCCCATGTTCCCGGAGGTGGACCCGCTGCTGGGCCCGGAGATGCGCTCCACCGGCGAGGTGCTGGGCCTGGCTGATTCGTTCGGGCTGGCCTTCTACAAGGCCGAGGAGGCCGCCAAGCAGACGTTGCCCACCGAGGGGACGGTGCTGATCTCCGTTTCCGAGGTCGACCGCCCGGCCGTGCTCCAGCCCGCCCGGCGCTTCGCCGAGCTGGGCTTCCGCATCAAGGCCACCGAAGGCACCCACAAGTTCCTCGCCGAGCACGGCATCGAATCCGAGCTCATCAACAAGCTCCACGAAGGCCGCCCCAACATCGTCGACGCCATCACCAACAAGGAAATCCACCTGGTCATCAACACCCCCAGCGGCAAGCTCAGCCGCTACGACGATTCCTACATCCGCAAGACCGCCATCAAGTACAACGTGCCCTACATCACCACCCTCAGCGCCGCCAACGCCGCCGCCGAGGGCATCGCCGCCTATCGCAGCGGCCACGGCAGCGTCAAGCCCCTCCAGCAGTACCACGCCGAGATCAAGTAGGCGCCAGGCACGAGGCAAGAGGGGCAAGCGTCCGGCCGCTAATCCCTTGCCGGCGCAACCTCCTCCAGCATCTGCCGGGCCTTCCGGCCGATCAGCTCGCCCATTCGCTCAATGATCTTCCCGCCCAACTCGGCCGAGGCGTATTTAAGGGGGTTCTTCCCGCCGATGCCCTCCGGGCCGGACATCTTCAGTTGATCCTCGGTGCAAAGCTTCCGCTTCCGCAGTGCGTCCAGCTCCACCTTGTCCGGGAAGGCGTACATCATGCAGGAGGTCTCCCAGGCCCCGGCGTGGTCCATGGAGACGGGGATTTCCTCGTCGGGGCTGTGCAGCTCGCCTTCCAGTAGGGCCAAGCCCACGGCTTGCGTGCCGCGGGTGGCGGTTTCGATGGCCCGCTGCATGGCGTCTCGCTGGGGGGCGACGTCGTGGCCGCTCACGCCGACGATGACCTTCCAGCCGCCGAAGACCAGCGCCCGGGCGATGCCCAGCATGGCCGCCTCCAGCGTCGGGCCTTCGTTGAAGCTCAGCGTGAAGCCGGCCCAGCCCTCCGGCCCCCAGTTGTTGTAGCCCAGCAGCCCCTGGTAGAAGGGCGGCAGCACCACCCCGCCGTGCCCCAGGGCCGCTTCGCAGCAGATGGCGTGGGCCTTCAGGGCGTCGGTGCCAAGCGGGTTCTGCAGCCCGTGCCACTCCAGCGAACCGGCCGGAACGTAAGCAATCGGCGCGGCCTCGCGGAGGGCCTCGACCTGTTCCGGGCGGAGCAGCTCGTAACAGACGGCTTCGTATTTGGGGAGCATCCTTCGACATCCTTTCCGGAATTGCGTTTGTCGGGCAGCGGAACCTCATGGGGCGGCCACCCGGCGGGACATGCCTCCGGCCGGCCGCCGCCTTACGCATCATTTCCTTGTGTTTGTATAATGCCCGCAGCCGCATTACAAGGGTGCCGGAGGAGGCGGACATGGACCCGGAAACCATCTGGATCGGCAGCGACCACGGCGGATACGAGCTGAAGCGGCAGATCGTCCAGCGCCTGAAGGAGATAGGCATCGCCGTCCACGACGTGGGCTCGGATTCCGAGCAGATCGTTCGCTATCCCTATTACGCCGCCGAGGTGGCCGGGGCCGTCTCCCGCGGCCAGGCCAGACGCGGCATATTGATCTGCTCGACCGGCGTTGGCATGAGCATCATCGCCAACAAGTTCCGCGGCGTCCGGGCCGCCCTCTGCACCAGCACCTACCTGGCCAAGATGACCCGGGCCCACAACAATTCGAACGTGCTTTGCCTGGGCGGCAAGACCACCGGCGTGTTGGAGGCGCTGGACATCCTGGAGACGTGGCTGGCGACCAAGTACGAGGGCGGCCGGCACGACATCTCGCTGGCCCTGATCGCCGAGGCCGAAGCGGCCATGATCGCCGCCGACCCCTGGACGCCGGCCGGCCCGAGAAAATAGCGCCGTCCCAGCTTAGCCGCCGCCCGGCCGGAGAAGACAGTCCCGTCCCAGCTTAGCCGCCGCCCGAAGGGCGGCGCTCGCGGCCCCGCGTGCCGCGGCTAAACGAGTGGATCCTTCCCATGGGAAAGGATGGCATGAAGCTTGCCGTGGCCTTAGCGGCAGAAAACGCACCCCCCGACGCCTTCGTCGTCTGGCGGGGCTTCGAGCAGTCCATCCCGAAGGCGGCCCACCTGGGCTATCACGGCGTGGAGTTGGCCCTCAAGGCCGCCGACGAGGTGGACCCGGACAAGCTGCATGCCTGGCTGGAGGCGGCGAATCTGAAGGTCAGCGCCATCACCACCGGCCAGGTCTTCGCCGGCCTGGGGCTGCACTTCACCCACCCCGACCCGGGCGGGCGGGAAAGAACCTTCAACGTCTTCCGCAACCTGATCGCACTGGCAAAGGACTTCGGCGGGATCGTCAATGTCGGCCGGGCACGCGGCTTCGTAGCCGAGGGGCAGTCGCGCCGGGAAACGGAGAGGCTTTTTGTGGACATGGCCCGGCGGCTGTGCGACGCGGCCGGTCCCGTCGGCGTCGAGATCGTCATCGAGCCGGTCAACCGCTACGAGATCAACTTCATCAACACCCTGGACGAGGCCGCGGCCGTCCTGGCCAAGGTCCGGCGCGACAACATCGGCCTGATGCCGGACACGTTCCACATGAACATCGAGGAGGCGGAGATGGGGGCGGCGCTGGCCCGGCATGGGCGGGCCGTGCGGTACGTCCACCTGGCCGATTCCAACCGCCTGGCCCCGGGGCAGGGGCACGTGGATTTCGACGACGTGTTCGACGGGCTGCGGCAGGGGGGCTTCGACGGCTGGGCCTGCATCGAAATCCTGCCGCGCCCCGACCCCGACACGGCCGCCCGCCAGGCCGCCGAAACCGTCCTGCCCATGATCGAAAGGTACAACCGTGGCTGACCTGGAGGCGATGCGACGGGCGGCCTGGGAGCTGCGGCTGACCGTGGTGGAGGTGATCCACCGCGCCGGCAGCGGGCACGTCGGCGGCAGCCTGTCCTGCGCCGAGATCCTGACGGTGCTGTACGACGCGGTGCTGCGTGTCCGCCCGGCGGAGCCCGACTGGCCCGACCGCGACCGCTTCGTCCTCAGCAAGGGCCACGCCGCCCCGGCCTTGTACGCCACGCTGGCCCGAAAGGGTTTCTTCGACGCGAAGCTGCTGGAGACCCTGCGGCGGATTGACGGCCCGCTGGAAGGGCATCCGTCCATGCGCAGCACGCCGGGGGTGGACATGTCCACCGGCTCGCTGGGGATGGGAATCTCGGTGGGCGTGGGCATGGCCCTGGCGGCGCGGGCCACCGGCAGGGACTACCGCGTCTTCGTCCTGTGCGGCGACGGAGAGCTTCAGGAAGGCCAGAACTGGGAAGGCCTCATGGCCGGGGCCAAGTGGCGCCTGTCCAACCTGATCGCGGTCATCGACCGCAATCACGTGCAACTGGACGGCCCGACGCCGGAGGTGATGCCGCTGGGCGACCTGCCGGCCAAGCTGGCCGCCTTCGGCTGGCGGCCGCTGAGCTGCGACGGGCACGACGTGGCCGCCCTGCTGGAGGCCTTCCAGGCGGCCATGGCCTTCGACGGCCCCGCCGCCATCCTGGCCGAGACCGTCAAGGGCAAAGGCGTGTCCTTCATGGAAGGCCAGGCCGCTTGGCACGGCCGGCCCATCGGCGACCAGGAGTACGTCCGGGCCATGGAGGAACTCCGGGCCGCGTTGAAGTAGCGCCGTCACCGTGAAAAAGGAATCAAGCGTGCATCCGCTTTTTGATCTGCTGGCCGGGGAGATCCGAACCGACATCACGCAGATGGTGGAGGAGGGGCACGATGAGCAGGCGCTGCTGGCGGAGCTGGAAGCGGCCCGCGCCACCGGCTCGCTGGACGCCCTCGCCGGCCTCCAGGAGCAGCTTTGGAGCCAGCCGTCGCCGCCGGGCTTGCCCTATGAGGAGCCCAGCGACTGGGAGTCTATCGCCCAACACTTTCCCGACCCGGACTCGCACGCGAGGTTCGGCGGCACGGATGACGAGCTGGCCGACCGGCTGCTGGCGGCTTGGCAGGGCCGCTGCGCCGGCTGTCAACTCGGAAAGCCGCTGGAGGGCGCCTGGCCGGAGCAGGTCAAGGAGGTGCTGACGGCGGTGGGCTCCTGGCCGCTGCAAGACTACATGAAGGCGGTCGGCGACCCGAAGCGCCGGCGGCTGGCGGAGGAAGGCGAGACCTTCCGCCGCCACTACCGCGGGGAGCTGACGAAGGGCAATTTCGACGCGGTCGCCCCCGACGACGACATCCACTACACCATCGTCGGCCAGATGGTCCTGGCCGAGTACGGCCCGGACTTCGCCCCCGACCGCCCCGTCGCCAAGCTCATCGAGCTGGCGCCCGCCTCGTGCGTCTTTGCCTCCGGCAGGAACATGTTCCGCACGGCCCTGTTCGGCATCGGCTGGCCATACACGGCCGTCTTCGGCAACCCCTGCCGGCAGTCGCTGGGCGGGCAGATCCGCTGCGACCCGTGGGGGTGGGGCGCCCCGGCCAATCCCGCCCTGGCGGCGAGCATGGCATACAGGGACGCGGCCGGCTCACAGCGGCGAAACGGCATCTACTCGGCCATGTTCTTTGCCGTGCTGATGGCCGATGTGCTGGCCCACGGCGACGTCGGCCGGGCCATCGAGACCGCCGCCGCTTACGTGCCGCCCAAGTCGCGCTTCGCCGAGATGATCCGCTTCGTGCAAGACCAGTGCGCCGGCCGCGACGATTGGGAGCGGGTCAACGCCGCCATCTACGAGAGGTACGACCGCGGCTACAAGAGGCCCGACACGCTCCGCGTGAACCACTGCCTGCCCAACGCCGCCATCGTGCTGATGGGGCTGCTGACGGGGCGGGGCGACTTCAGCAGGACCGTCGGCAGCACGGTCATGGCCGGCATGGACACCGACTGCAACGGCGCCACGGCCGGCTCGATCCTGGGCTGCGCCCTGGGCACGGCGGGCATTCCGCAGCGCTGGACCGACCCGCTCCACGACACCGTCCGGACGCTGCTGAAGGGCATGCCGACGCTGCGGATCAGCGACTTGGCCGGCCGGATGTTTGAAGCGGCCCGCAAGAACGCGCGGCGGGCCGGCGCATAGGGGACGCCCGCATCAGCACCGCGAACTTACCGGTAGATGATTTCGCGGATGTCATCCGACCGGAGCCGGACGGTCTGGGCGTCCACCCGCTCGGCGTCGGGGGCGGCGGCCGCCGCGTCGGCGACGTCGGTGTGGAAGAACCGCTTTTCGAGCACATACGGCCCCGGCCATTCGAGCGGGGCGATGGGGTTTTTCTGATGGTTGCGAATCGCCTGGATGACGCCCTGGCGGATTCGGCGGCGGGCCTGCTCGGCTGAGAGGGAGATGGCGGAGTTCCGGCCCAGGCCCTGCTTGACGCTCACCGTGACGATGCCGGGGATCAGCTCGGCCGCCTCTTCGCAGGCGGCCTGGTCGCCGCTGAGGAAGATCAGCGGCAGCCCCAGGGCCCCGTGATATAGGGCGAACTGAGCGATCTCGCCGATGGGCCTGCCGTTGAGCTTGTAGCAATCGACAGACTTGCTGCTCTGCGTGTGATTGAGATTGCCCCTCGCCGCGCCGGCCATGGCGTGCTGGCCCAGCATCATGCACACGTCGTAGTTCCTGACGACCTCGTCGCGGATGGCCTGCGGCGCCAGCGGCCGGCCGTGCATCAGCTTCGCGGCCGGGTGCAGCTCCTCGAACAGCACCGCCCCGGGCCCGTGCCCGTCGCACACCAGCACGTCGTCGGCGCCCATCTCCACCATGCCCTCGACGGCGGCGTTGATCTCGGCGGTCTGGAGCCGCCGGGCCGCCTCGTAGTACTTGCCGGTGGGGTAGGTCTGGCTTTCGAACGACACCACCCCCGCCACGCCCTCCAGATCAGTCCCTGCGTAGACTTTCATTGCATGTCCCTTTCGACGGATTGACGGCCCCAAAGCGCCGGCCGTTGTCTCGCGGCTATAATTCCCAGGAAAAGCATTGCCTGGACCGTGCCCGCCGGGCAGCCTTGAGCCGGCGAAAAGGTAGATTGTGCAGATGTCGTCGGCGAAGGGCAACCACGGGAAACGATCCGATTCGCAGAGACCATGCGCTTCAGCGCACCCGCGAGGAGTCAGCGATGAGTTCGAACACGCGCCGAACGACGGCGGAGCCGGCCAAGGCCCGGGAACTGGATGAGAAAACGCTGGCGGCCGTCCAGCGCTACCGGCGGGCCGTGAATTACCTGGCGGCAGCGCAGCTCTACCTGAAGGCCAACCCTCTGCTCGAGCAGCCCCTGCGCCCGGAGCACATCAAAGACCGGCTGCTGGGCCACTGGGGAACGGCCCCGGGGATCAACGTAATCTACGCACACCTGAACCGTCTGATCCTTCAGACGGAGGCCAGCATCCTGCTGGTGACCGGCCCGGGGCACGGGGCCGCGGCCAATCTGGCCAACATGTACCTGGAAGGGACGTTGGCGGAATTCATTCCCGCCCTGACGCTGGACAAGGCCGGGCTGGCGGAATTCATCAAACGTTTTTCCTGGCCGGGCGGGTTCCCCAGTCACCTGAACCCGGCCCTGCCCGGGGTGATCCACGAAGGCGGGGAGTTGGGGTACGCCCTGGCGACGGCCTTCGGGGCGGCGCTGGACAATCCGGAGCTGATCGTCGCCTGCATCGTCGGCGACGGCGAAGCCGAGACCGGTCCCACGGCCGCGGCCTGGCACAGCAGCAAGTTTCTCAACCCGCGGACGGACGGCGCCGTGCTGGCGATCCTCCATCTGAACGGCTACAAGATCTCCTCGCCGACGATCTTCGGCACCATGACGCAGCAGGAGCTTGAGCAGCTCTTCACCGGCTACGGCTACGCGGCGCGGATCGTGGACTGCGGCGACCGGCTGGATGAAGAGGTGAGCGCGGCCGTCTTTGACGCGTACGAGGCGATCCGCCGGCTGCAGGAAGGTGCCAGGTCGGGACAGATGCCGGAGCGTCCCCGCTGGCCGATGATCATCCTGCGGACGCCGAAGGGCATGAGCGGACTCAAGGAGCTTGACGGAAAGCCCATCGAGGGCAGCTTCCGCGCCCACCAGGTGCCTGCCAGCGACCTGAAGACCAATCCCTCCCACCTGCAAGCCGTGGAGCGTTGGCTGCGGTCGTACGGGCCGCAGGAGCTGTTCGACGGGCAGGGCCGGCCCGCCGAGGACATCCTTGCCCTTTGTCCCCGCGGCCAGCGGCGGATGGCCATGAACCGGCACAGCTTCGGCGGCCGCATGCGCCGGCCGCTGGAGCTGCCGCCGCTTTCGGAATACGCCGTGCACCTGGACCAGCCCGGGGCCACCCAGGCCAGCGGCATGATCGAACTGGGAAAGTACCTCCGCGAGGTGGTCCGACGCAACCAGCAGCACCGCAACTTCCGCATCGTCTGCCCGGACGAGCTGGAGTCCAACCGCCTGGGCGAGACGCTGGAGGTCACGCACCGGCAGTATTGCTGGCCCGTCCCGGCCGCTGCCGAACACATCAGCCACGACGGCCGCGTCATGGAGGTCCTCAGCGAGCACAATTGCCAGGGCTGGCTGCAGGGGTATCTGCTCACCGGCCGGCACGGGCTGTTCCCCTGCTATGAGGCCTTCCTGCCCATCGTTGACGGCATGATGAACCAGTACGCCAAGTTCCTGAAATCCTCGCTGGAGGTGCCCTGGCGCCAGTCCATCTCTTCGCTCAATTACGTGCTCACCTCCGAAAGCTGGCGGCAGGACCACAACGGCTACTCCCATCAGGGCCCGGGCTTCATCAACAACCTGCTGACCAAGAAGGGACACACCTATCGCATCCACCTCCCGCCGGATGCCAATTGCCTCATCAGCACGGTGGATCACTGCCTGCGGAGCACCGACTACATCAACCTGATCATCGCCGGCAAGCAGCCCATGCCGCAGTGGCTGACGATGGACGAGGCCGTCGAGCACTGCCGGGTGGGGGCCTCCATCTGGCCCTGGGCCAGCACCAACGACGGGGAGGACCCGGAGATCCTGCTGTGCGGCTGCGGGGACAACCTGACCCTGGAGGTGCTGGCGGCCGCCCGCACGCTGCGGGAGGAGGTGCCCGGCTGGCGGGTGCGCGTGGTGAACGTCACGCGGCTGCTGGTGCTGGGCATCCCCCAGAAATACCCGCCGGGGATGGAGGAAGGACAGTTCCAGCGGATCTTCCCGGTGGATTGCCCGGTCATCTTCAACTTTCACGGGTACACGGCGGCCATCAAGCAGTTGCTGTGGGAGCGGCCGCAGAATCAGCGGTTCGATGTCAACGGGTATCGCGAGGAGGGGACGACGACGACGCCCTTTGACATGCACGTGCGGAATCGCACCAGCCGGTATCACGTGGTGATCCAGGCCGCTCAGAAAATGGCCGCACGCCAGCCGAAGGTGGCGGCCAGGGCCGAGCAGCTCATTCGCCAATCGGAAAGGAAGCTCCGCGAGCATCACGAGTTCATCCGCGCCGCCGGGCTGGACCCGGACGAGATATCGAACTGGAAATGGCAGGGCAACTGAGGTGCCGGGTGCAGGAGAATGAGAATGGACCGCCAGCAGCCAGCGGCCGGCCGCGAAGAAAGGGCAGGGGCGGGAGCTTCGGCGGCGGAGCAGGCGGCGTCGCCCGGGCCTCCGCCTGACGGCCTCGGCCAGGAAGAGGCGACTCGCCGGCTCCAGCAGTACGGCTACAACGAGCTGCCGGAGAAGAAGGCCAATCCGGTCCTCAAGCTGCTGGGCTGCTTCTGGGGGCCCATCCCGTGGATGATCGAGGCGGCCGCCGCCCTCTCCGCGGTGGTCGGCGATTGGACGGACTTCTCGATCATCCTGCTGCTGCTGGTCGCCAATTCGGTCGTCGGCTTCTGGGAGGAATATCAGGCCGGCAACGCCATCGCGGCGCTTCGGAAGAAGCTGGCGGTAATCGCCCGCGTCAAACGCGACGGCCGATGGCAGCAGGTTCCCGCCCGAGAGCTGGTTCCGGGCGACCTGATCCGGCTGCGGACGGGCGACATCGTTCCGGCCGACGCCGAGCTGCTGGACGGCGACCCCGTTCAGGTGGATCAATCCGCCCTTACGGGCGAGAGCCTCCCCGTCGGCCGAAAGACCGGTGAGGTCGTGTACTCCGGATCGATGCTCACGCAGGGCGAGATAGACGGCGTGGTGACGGCCACCGGACAGAAGACCTACTTCGGGAAGACCGCCCAACTGGTGCAGGAGGCCCGGACCGTCAGCCATTTTCAGAAGGCCGTGCTCAAGATCGGAGACTACCTGATCGTCATGGCGGCGGCGCTGGTGGTGTTGATTCTGACGGTGGCCTTGTTTCGCCACGACCCCATGCTGACGGGGTTGCGGTTCGCCCTGGTGCTGACGGTGGCCGCAATTCCCGTGGCCATGCCGACCGTCCTGTCGGTGACCATGGCCGTGGGGGCCAGGCTGCTGTCGTTCAAGCAGGCCATTGTGAGCCGGCTGGCGTCGGTCGAGGAGCTGGCGGGCATCGACGTGTTGTGCTCCGACAAGACGGGAACGCTCACACAGAACACCCTGACCCTGGGCGAGCCGTTCCTGCTCGAAGGCTCCAGTCGGGACGAGCTGATCCTGGACGCCGCACTGGCCTCGCAGCAGGAGGCGGGGTCGCGGACGCCGGCAAGCTGCGGGGCTACCAGGTTCTGCACTTTCAGCCCTTCGATCCGGTTCACAAGCGCACCGAGGCGACCGTCCGGGGCCCCGATGGCGGCACGTTCAAGGTCACCAAGGGCGCCCCGCAGGTGGTCCTGTCGCTTGTCGGGGACGCCTCGGGAATCGGCCCGGCCGTGGCAAAGGCCATCGATGAGTTCGCCTCACGGGGGTTCCGCTCGCTGGG
>LJUF01000037.1 GCA_001303665.1 Phycisphaerae bacterium SM23_33
TGCCGCACCTGATGGGCCTGAGCCTGCCGCTGCGCTGGCTGGTGGCGGCCGGGGCCGTCCTGCCGGTGGGCCTCTTCCTGGGCATGCCGTTCCCGACCGGCCTGCGGATCCTGGGGCGGATGGATGAGGCGGCGCTTCCGTGGGCGTGGGGCATCAACGCCTGCGCCACGGTGCTGGGCAGCATGCTGTGCGTGCTGCTGAGCATCCACGCCGGCTTCACCGTCTCGCTCATGACGGCGGTGTGCATCTACCTCGTGGCCGGCGTGGGCATGGCCTGGGCGGTGTGGCGCAATCGCCGGCGCCATGCGGCGGTTGCTTGAGCCGGGGCGACCTCAGCCCGGCCCGCCGCCGCACTCGGCGCGGATGAAGTCCCGAAAGGCGGCCAGCAGCTTCCGGGTGATCGGGCCGGACTTGCCGGTGCCGATCGGCTTACCGTCCACCCGGGCGATGGCGATGACCTCGGCGGCCGTGCCGGTCAGGAAGGCCTCGTCCGCCGCCAGCAGCTCCTGGGCCGTCAGCGGCTTCTCCTCCAGCGGCACGCCCAGCTCGCGGCAGAGGTCCATGACGACCTTGCGGGTGATGCCGACGAGCACGCCGGCCTCGGGCGGCGGGGTCAGGACGATGCCGTCGCGGACGATGAAGATGTTGTCCCCGGTGGCCTCGGAGAGCTCGCCCTGGGCGTTGAGCATGAGGGCCTCGCCGGCGCCGGCGTCAATGGCCTCGATCTTGGCCAGGATGTTGTTGAGGTAATTGAGGCTCTTGACCGCCGGCGGCAGCATGTCCGGGGAGATGCGGCGGTGCCGGGCGATGACCACGGCCAGCCCGTCCTCGTACATCTGCTGCGGGTACAGCGCGACCTGGTCGGCGATGATGAAGACGCTGCCGCCGGAGCAGTCAAACGGGCCCAGGCCCAGCGTGCCTGCGCCGCGGGTGACCACCAGCCGGATGTAGCCTTCGCGGACCTGGTTGGCGCGCATGGCCTGCTGCATCGCCCGGGTGATTTCCTGCCGGGTCATGGGGATTGGCAGGCGGATGGCCTCGGCCGAGGCGAACAGCCGGTCCAGATGCGCCTCGCACTGGAAGATCGTGCCGTTATAGACCCGGATGCCCTCGAAGACGCCGTCGCCGTACAGCAGGCCGTGGTCGAAGACGCTGACGCAGGCCTTGGCCTTGTCCACCAGCTTGCCGTTGAGCCAGACTTTCATATGCCCGGTCTCCAGTCGCCGCACCCCACTATAATTCCTCGGCCGGCTTCGACCAATAGGCCAGTAAACAGCATGGATGAAGCAGCGGCGTTTCCTATTTCAGCTTGCCGTCTCGCAGGTGCAGGACGCGGTCGGCGGCCTGGGTCAGTGACGGGTCGTGTGTGACCATGACGATGGTCTGCTTGTTTTCCTGGTTGAGCTGCTTGAGCAGCCTGAGGATTTCGGCGCCGCTGTGGGAATCGAGGTTGCCGGTGGGCTCATCGGCCAGGAGGATCTTGGGCGAGTTGATCAGCGCCCGGGCGATGGCGACGCGCTGCTGCTCTCCGCCGGACAACTCCCTGGGCCGATGCTTGAGCCGATCGCCCAACCCCACCTGCCGGAGGATTTCCGTGGCCCGCTGCCGGGCCTGCCCGCGAGCGCCCAGCCAGCGCAACGCCCCCACCGAGGTCTTGACCGGCAGCAGGGCGTTCTCCAGGACGTTCAGCTCCGGCAGCAGGTGGTAGAACTGGAAGACGAAGCCGATGTCCTGTGAGCGCATGCGGTCGCGCTGGGGGGAGGTCAGCGTTCGGGAGTCGGCGCCGTCCAGGAGCAGGTGGCCCGAATCGGCCAGGTCCAGCAGCCCCAGCAGGTGCAGCAAGGTGCTCTTTCCGCTGCCGGAGGCGCCCAGGATAGCCACGAACTCGCCGCGCTTTACCGACAGGCTCACCCCGCGGAGCACGCGCAGGCTCCGCCGGCCCAGGTCGTAGGACTTGTGCAGTTTCTCGGCCTGGATGAGCACCGCGGGCTCGCCCGCGCGGGGCGGGCCCTGCCGCGGCCCCAGCAGCGCCAACAGGATCGACGGCCCCAAGGCCAGCAGGATCGCCGCCAGCAGCAGCGCCAGGTCGGCCGCCAGGGGTCTGGGCCCGACCCGGGGCGGAAGGTACACGGCGGCGAGCAGGACGGCGACGGCGGCCAGCACCTGGGCGATGACCCAGCCCACGACGGACCGGCGGAAGGTGCGGGCGAGGTAGCCGATCCCCAGGTAGGCCGGGCCGCCGTAAACCAGCCCCGCCAGGGTCGCCAGCAGGACCCATGGCCAGCGCCGCCGGCGGGCCCGGCGGGCAAGCCGCCTGGCGACGAAGATGCTCAGCAGCCAGACGGTGATGCCGGCCAGGCAGAGCAGGCCGATGATCAGCAGCAGGCTGGGGTTGACCTCACTCATACCGGAGGGCCTCGACCGGCTCCAGGGTGGCGGCCAGGACGGCGGGGATGAGGGCGCCGATCAGACCCGAGGCGATGGCCCAGGCGGCGATGACCGTGGCCACCGCCGGATCCACCTGGTTGGGAATCTTCTCGAACAGGTACACGTCCCGGTCCCAGACGCGATACCCGAAATACACGGCGATGAAGTCCTCGATGGGATTGATGTAGCGTACGAAGAAACATCCGATGATCAGCCCCAGGGCGCTGCCGACGATGCCCGTGGCCGCGCCGTAGCCCAGGAAGATCTGGGCCACGCCGGCCGCCGAGCCCCCCACCGCGCGGATCACCCCGATGTCGCGGGTCTTCTGCGTCACGATCATGTAAAAGATGGAGAAGATCAGCAGCACCGCCACGAAGGAGATGATGCCGAACATCATGGTCATCAGCGTGCGCTGCTTCTGCACGGGGCCGATGAACTTGTCCAGCTTCTCCCGCCAGGTATTGATGACCACCTCCGAGGAGGCGGCGTCGGGGTGCTCGGTGAGAAACCTGCTCCAGGCCTTTCTGACCTTGCTGCGCACGTCCACCAGCCGCGCGGGCGAGTCAAAAGCGCTCTTGACCTTGATCTGGATCTGAGAGCAGCGGGCCGGATCGACGAAGCTGGGATCCTTCTCGTCCAGGCGCTCTTCCATGGCGGCCAGCAGCTGCAGCTCGTCGAAGGGGACGTACACGGTCTTGGAGTCGATCTGGTATATGTCGGTCTTGACGTCATCCACGACGACGAAGGTCTTGGTGTTTGGATCCAGGATGCGGGGGACTTTGCCCCGGCCGGCGGGCAGCAGCGTGAGGACGACCTTGTGGCCGGGGGTGATCATTCGGATGTTTTCGCCCTCGGGGGTGCGGAAGCTGAGCCCGGCGATGCCTAGCCCAAGGATGGTGCGGGCGTCCGGCTGGCCGAGGCGTTCGGACAGCACGGCGCGTTGGGCTTCGATGTCCTGGGTGAGCTTCTTGACCAGCTCCGCGTCGCGGCGGTCGGCGGGCTTGGCTATTTCGGCTTCCAGCTGCGATTGCAGCCGCTCGGCGAGCTGGCGCCGCAGCAGGCTGTCATCTAGAAGCGCGATCTTGTCCTCGACGAAGCGACTGGCTTCTCCCAGGCGTCGGATGAGGTCCGGGTCCTGCCTGGCCTGCGGCTTGGCGTTTTCCCGCGTGATTGCGTTTTCAATCAGCTCGACGTGCTCTTGGGTCCGCTGCAGGAGCAGCTCCAGCGGGGGGTCGAAACCGGCGTCGGCCTGGTCGGTCTGGGCGAACAGGCCTTGTTCGAAGTCCGTCACCGCCAGCCGCTCCGGCAGCCGGATGCCGCAGATCTGAACGGTGGTGGTATAGTCCGGGCCGATGCGCAGCAGGCCGTAGCTGTAGATGACGGGCGTGGCCGAGTCAATCTCTGGCAGCCCCTGGCCGACCTTGGCGTACACTGCCCCGAGCCGCAGCGACTTGTCGGCCGGGCCGTCGGCGGCAAAACGCAGCGTCCGGTCGGGCTCCACGGCCAGCTGCCCCTCCAGCGTGCTGTGGTATCGGCCGTCCTTGAAAAGGTCGGCGCGGGCGGGGTAGCTGACGGGGGTGTCGAATTTCGACCGGCCGGCCAGGGCCTGGACGTCGGCGAGCTTGGCCTTGGCTCGATACACGGCCCGGCCGGGCGGGTTGATCTCCGCTGGCTCGAAGTCGCCCTCCACGCGGTAGCTTCCGGTCAGGGTGCTGATGAAGGCGTCGTACCGGGCCAGGCCGGAAAGGCTGCTGCTGTCCACGATGATGTCACCGAACAGCCCCCGGGCGGCGAGCTCGACCTTCCGCAGGAAGCCATCCATGACGCTGACGACGATGAGCACCATGGCCACGCACAGCATCACCGCCAGCACGCCGATGATCGCCAGGTGGCGCCGCCGCAGGTATCGCAGGCAAAGGAAAAGCTTGTACATGGTCTCTTCGTCACCCGGTTTTCGGGCGCCGGTCGCCGGGCCCGGCGGGGCCTCACTCGGCGGCTTGCGGGCGCAGCGTCGGGAACAGGATGACGTCCCGGATGCTGGTCCGGTTCGTCAGCAGCATGACGACGCGGTCGATGCCGATGCCCAGCCCGCCGGCCGGGGGCATGCCCTGCCGCAGCGCCGTGATGAAGTCCTCGTCCATCACCCGCATGCTTTCGCCCTCGGCCTCTCCGGCGAGCTGGAAGCCGAAGTTGGCCTCCTGCACCGCCGGGTCGTTCAGCTCGGTGTAGGCGTTGCCCAGCTCCATGCCGGCGACGTACGGCTCGAAGCGCAGGGCCACGGCCGGGTCGTCGGGCTTGCGCCGGGTCAGCGGGCACAGCTCGGCCGGGTAGTCCATCACGAACGTGGGCTGGATCAGGTGCTGCTCGACCGTTTGCTTGAAGAGCTGGTCAATCACCACCGCGTCGGCCTTGTTGGCTTCCTCGATGCCGAGCCGCCGGGCCTTTTCCCGCACCCCCGCCGGGTCGCGCATGGAAACGCCGGCGTGCTCGTGCAGCAGCTCCTCGTATTTCGCCCGCCGCCACGGGCGGGCGTAGTCGATCTCCAACTCGCCGAAGGGCAGTTTGGTGCCGCCGCCGACGGCCTCGGCCGCCGTGGAAATCAGCTCCTCGGTCAGCTCCAGCATCACCTCGTAGTCGGCGTAGGCCTGGTACAGCTCCAGCAGCGTGTACTCGGGGCTGTGGCTGCTGTCGATGCCTTCGTTACGAAAGACTCGGTTGAACTCGAAGACCTTCTCCATGCCCCCCACCAGCAGCCGCTTGAGGTACAGCTCCGGGCTGATCCGCAGGTACAGGTCCACGTCCAGTGCGTTGTGGTGTGTGGTGAACGGCCGGGCGGCGGCGCCGCCGTAGATGGGCTGCAGCATCGGCGTCTCCACCTCCACGAAGCCGCGCTGGCGCAGCAGCGCCCGGAAGTGCCCGATGAGGGCGATCCGCTTGTAGGCCAGCGCCATGGCCTCGGGGTTGCTCATCAGGTCCAGGTAGCGCTGGCGGTAGCGGGTCTCCACGTCCACCAGGCCGTGGAACTTCTCCGGCATGGGCAGCACCGACTTGCACAGCAGCGTGAGCTTCTCGGCGAAGATGGTGATCTCGCCGGTCCTGGTCTTGGCCAGCCGCCCCTCCGCGGCCACGATGTCGCCCAGGTCCAGCAGCTTCGCCAGCGACCAGGCGGTCTGGTCCAGCCCGTCGCGGCGCAGGCAGATCTGCATGGCCCCGCTTTCGTCGCGGATGTGGGCGAAGACCAGCTTGCCCATGGGGCGCATGAGGATAATCCGACCGGCCGCGTCGGCCCGCTGGGAGTCGTCGCCTTCCCGGAAGCGGGCCAGGATCTCCGCGACGGGCTCGGCCGTGTCGTACCGGCCGCCGTATGGGTCGATGCCCAACTGGCGGATCTTGGCCAGCTTCTTCAACCTGTCCTGGTGAACCTTTTCCAGCATTTCTTGTGGCCGCTTGAGGAGCGCCGCATCATCCCCCACGCCCGCGGCGAAGTCAAGCACCGCCGGAGCGAACGGCCCGAGGCAGACGCCCCGGCTTCGCTCCGGCCGCGCCGCTCGCCGTCGCCGCTGCCCCTTGAGTCTCCACTGCGTCCATAAGACAATCTTTGCAGGTCTTTCCGAAGAGGGGCCGGCAAACAGGAAGGGTGTGATGACGGTTCGTGCCGTTTTCATCGGCCTGATGATCGGCCTGTTCATTGCGGCCTTCGGCTACGTCAACGACTGGGTCTTCAAGCTGCCCTACGTGGCCAGCGACCTGATGCCGGTCAGCGTCCTGGGGCTGTTGGCGCTGGGCCTGATGCTGGTCAATCCCATCCTGTACTATTTGGGCCGGCTGCATCTGAGGGGGGCGGAGTGGACGGTCATTTACACCCTGGCGCTGGCGGCCTGCGTCATCCCCGGGCCGGCTTTGCTGTGGCAGTTCAACAACGCCCTAGTCACGCCCCTCATCGAGCACCGCACCCGCCTGGGCTGGCAGGCGTCCAAAGACCATCCCTCCCTGTTGAGCTACGTGCCCGAGGAGATGCTGGTCAGGGAGCAACTGGCAGGCAGGGAGGACGAGGACGTCGTGATCATGGGCTTCCTGCAAGGCCTGCCCGGGAAGGCGGGCCCCAGGGCCCTCTCCGAGGTGCCGTGGCAGGCCTGGGGGCGGCCGTACAGGTTCTATCTGTCCTTGATCGTGTTGGGATTCGTGGGCTGCGTCTGCCTGACGCTGATCCTCCACCACCAGTGGGCCCACCGCGAACACCTGCGCTATCCCATGGCCGAGGTCGTCAATGTCATCATCGGCGAGGATCACACCAGGCCCCTCAACCCGCTGTTTCTGAAAGTGTCGTTCTGGTGTGGCTTTGTCATCGCGGCCGGGGTGCTGCTGCTCAACGGCCTGGCTGCATACTATCCCGGCTTCGTCGCGGTCCCGATGTACGTTGACCTTTCGATCGTGTCGCAGTCCTGGCCCACGATCACGCAGGTCCCCTTCTACGGCAATCTGCTGCGGCCCACGCTTTACTTCGCCGTGGTCGGCTTGGCCTTCCTGATCAGCTCGGAGGTGTCCTTCAGTCTGGGCATCAGCCACGTGGCCTACGCCGCCGTGTTTCTGACCATGACGGCCCTGGGCGCGGACATGGCCAACGACTACATGTCCGGCGGGGTGTTGAGCTACCAGTTGTTCGGCTCTTACCTGGGGGGCGGGCTGTTCATTCTGTACACGGGACGGAGGTTCTATTGGGACGTGCTCCAGCGCGCCTTCGGGGTCGCCACCGGCGACGCCATCCAGCGGCACGTCACCTGGGCCTGTCGCATCCTGATCCTCGTCGGCGTGGGCATGGTGGCGATGCTGAGGGCGTGGGCGGGCCTGGACCTGCTGATGGCCACGCTGCTGGTCATGATGGTCGGCCTGACGTTCCTGATCGTGACCCGGATCAACGTCGAGACGGGCCTGCTGTTCGTTCAGCCCAACTGGCAGGCGGTGGCCATCCTCACCGGGCTGTTCGGCATCCGGGCCCTGGGCCCCAGGACCTTGATCGTGCTGGGCATCCTGTGCGTGGTGCTGACGATCGACCCCCGGGTGAGCCTGATGCCGCTGCTGGCCAACGCCTTCAAGGTCGGCGAAAGCCAGCGCCTGCGACTGCCTTGCTTGAGCGGATGGGTGCTGGTGGTGTTGCTGGCGGGTCTGGCCGTGGCGGTGCCGTTCACGCTGTACATCCAGTACGACATCGGCACCTCCCCGGGCGGGGAGCCGCTGTACGGCTGGGCCGACACGGCGGCCCGGCTGCCCTTTGACATGCTGGAGCGGACGGTGAACCGGCTGGCGGGGATGAATGCCCTCCAGACGGCCGGGCAGGCCACCGGGGCGGGCGGGCTGGAGCGGCTGCGGCACATGAGCCCCAGCCGGAAGTTCCTGTGGTCGGTGGGGCTGGGGCTGGCGGCGATCGTGGCTTGCAGCGCCGCCCGGCTGCGCTGGACCTGGTGGCCGATCCACCCGGTCATGTTCATGGTCTGGGGCACCATCGTCTCCAGGTGGTTCGCCGCCAGCTTTCTGGCCGGCTGGCTGTGCAAGGTGCTCGTCACGCGCTTCGGGGGGGCCGGCGGTTACCGCAGGGCCCAAAGGCTCTTCATCGGCATGATCGCCGGGGAGATGGTGGCGGGCATCATCTGGATGATCGTCGGGGCCCTTTACTACGCCCGGCACGGCTACGCCGGGCCGACCATCCGCGTGCACCCCTGAGCGGCCGCCGCACCGGCGCTCAGGCGCTCGGCGACTCCGCCCCCGCGTAGTCCTGCACCGTCGGCTCGGGCACGGCCTTGAGCAGCATCTCCACCAGGTCGTCGGGCTTGATGCTCTCGGCGTCGGCGTTGAAGTTGGTGAACAGCCGGTGCCGCATCACCGGCTTGGCCATGGCCCGGACGTCCTCGCCGGAGACGTTGAACCGACCGTGCAGCAGGGCCCGGCTCTTGGCCCCGAGGATGAGGTACTGGGCCGCCCGCGGACCGGCCCCCCAGGTGAGGTAGTTGCCGACGAACTCCGGCGCCGTCGGGTCGCCGGGGCGCGAGGCCCGAGCCAGGTTCACCGCGTAGTCGATGACGTGCTGGCTGACCGGGATCTTCCGCACGATCCGCTGCAGCGCCAGCACGTCCTCCAGCAGCAGCACCGGCTCGGGCTCCCCGGCCACGTCCATGGTGGTGGTCTTGACGATCAGCCGCTCCTGCTCCCGGGTGGGGTAGTCCACGAACACCATGAACATGAAGCGGTCCAGCTGCGCCTCCGGCAGCGGGTAAGTGCCTTCCTGCTCGATGGGGTTCTGCGTGGCCAGCACGAAAAACGGCAGCTCCAGGTCATACCGCTGCCCGCTGACGGTGACGTGGTACTCCTGCATCGCCTGCAGCAGCGCCGCCTGGGTCTTGGGCGGGGTGCGGTTGATCTCGTCGGCCAGGATGACGTTGGCGAACACCGGCCCCTTCACGAACCGGAACTCCCGCTTGCCGGTGCTGCGGTCCTCCTCGATGACCTCGGTGCCGGTCACGTCGGAGGGCATCAGGTCGGGCGTGAACTGGATGCGGTTGAAGGTCAGCTTCAGCACCCTGGCCAGCGTCGAGACCATCAGCGTCTTGGCCAGCCCCGGCACGCCCACCAGCAGGCAGTGCCCGCGCGAGAGGACCGCCTGAACCAGCAGCTCGATGACGCCGTCCTGCCCGATGATGACCTTGTGGATCTCGCTCAGCAGCTTGGCCTTGGCCTTGTTCAGGTTCTCGATGATCCGCAGGTCCGCCGGCTGCTTGTTCGCCGCCGTCATGGCTCTCTCCGGAAGGCCTCCGCGCCCTGCCAACGCTACAATGCCGCTTAGGCAACCAGATTACCGGGCGAAGGGGGAATTTCAAACGCCAAAATCGCCCGGCTCCGGCCTTGAGGCAGGCCGGGATTCGACCGGCGAAGTCATTCTCGCCGCTCGTCCCGCCGGGACAGCGCCGAGGCATAGAATTGACATGGAAAACGGCTTTCCCGCGCCTTTGCGAAGAAGGTTCGACCGCCTGCGGAAAGGAGACGGGCATGTGCCAGACGTGCGGCTGTTCGCCATGTAAGAAGTGTGGCCGGGAGATAAAGAACGGGGTCTGCGACGGCTGCAAGAAGCCTTCCGAGCAGTGCACCTGCGCCCCGCTGAAGAAGAAGCCATAGCGGCTCTTTCGAGTGGGTGCCGATCCGCTGCCGGCGTGTCCCCTGCGGCTAACCGGCTGCGCGTGTGCGCCCGAATCGGTCAGCGCAAAACCAAGCTGGCCCCGAAGGGCCAGCTTGGACGTAAACGGTGAAGGTAGCTTAGTCGGCAGGGCCCGGCGCCTCGGGCTCGGCCTCATCCGGCTCGGGCGGCAGGTCCTCTTCGGCCACGGCCTTGATACTCAAGTCGGCGTAGATGACGCGGTAGGTCTGCGAGCCCTTCGGCTTGTACCAGCAGACGGCCTTGTCCGCCTGGCCGAGCTCTACGCCCTTCCCGCCATAGTGCCAATCGCTCTCGGGCGGCAGTTGCGCGACGAACATTCCTCCGCGCGACATCTTCATGATGACCGTTTGCAGTTTCTGTAGGTATTCCTTGGCAGGCTCCTGGCCTGCTTTCTTCAGCTTTTCTATTTGATACTGCATGAACTGCCGCGTGGCTTTCCTTTCCATTACCGGGGGGAAGCTGCCATCCATCCACTCCGTCCACAGGCGGAACAGCTCCATCAGGTCTTTCTCAGTCGGTTCCGAGAGGTCCATCTGCGTGGTCCTGACCGTGTACCCTTCGGGTATCTCCAGGCTGAAGAGTTCCCTATCCAGCTCCTTATCGAACTGGAAGTCCGTCATAACCGTCTTCTGGCCGCCGTTGAGCACCGTCATTTCCATTTCGACCAGGGCGCCGGTCTCGACGTCAACCCACACTTTCAAGAGCGCGTTATCCCTCTCCACTCGGTAGCCCTTGACCTTTCGATCGGCCATCTCTTTCTCGCCAAGTTCGGTCTGTGCCTCGCCGATCAGGGCCTTGATCCGGGCCATCCAGTCCATCTCCTTACGCCAGGCCGAAGGCTGGAGGCTCGCGTCCTGGGGCAAGCCGGACACTTCGATCACGTTCGCTTCCTTGCGCTCGGCGACAAGCTGAAGGATCTTGCTTTCCCCAAGATCCACGATATTCACGATCTTCTGCTTACGTTGTCCGGACTCTCCCATCATCATTTCTTGCCGCATCAGGTCCGGCTCCATCATCATCACGGTCGATTTCATTTGGACGGCGCCTTCGTACTGCGTGACGGCCGTGAACGTCAGCGTCCGGATATTCCGGATTCGCTCCTGCACGTCGGCCCAGGCGACGGTGGCCGTGCCCGGCCCGACCAGCAGCCAGACCAGGGCCGCGATTCCTGCAAGGATTACGGCGGCCGCTGCGATCTTTGGCAAACGCTTCATGGTGAATATCCTTTGTGTAATGGTCTTGTGTTCTGTGCGTTGTGCGGCGGCTCCCCCGGCGGCCAACACGGCCGAAAGGGCTTCCGGCGGCGGGCCGGGCGGAACCGGCGCGTCACGAAGGGCGCCGACGGCTCGATCGACGATCTGTTCTGCCTGGATGTTGCTCTCGTCGTTCATGGCGACACCTCCACGTCCGACCTTACCTTTTCTGATGACAGCCTTTGCCGAAGCTGCTGCCGGGCGCGGTGCAGCAGCACGCCAACGCCGGAGGTCTTGAGACCGAGCAGCCGGGCAATCTCCCGGTACCTGAGGTCGTTCAGGTATCGCAGGCAGAACACCTCCGCCTGCTCGTGCGGCAGGTCCGCCAGTCCCTGTCGGAGTCCGGCCGCCAGTTCCGCCGCCTCCGCCTCCTGCCCGGGCTGGGGGTTTCGGCTGGGGACGGCCATCCAATCGGCCGGCTGGCCGCTGCGCCGGGCCCGACGGGATCGGTCTCGCAGCGCGTCCAGCGCCTTTCGCGTGGACAGTTGCTGGAGGAGCCCCGGCCAGTTGCGCACCCGCTGCCGCCGGGAAAGCTCCAGGGCGGCCACGAAGGCCTCCTGGAAGCAGTCGGCGGCGTCGGCCTCGTTGCCCAGCAGCCGGTAGGCGGTCCGCCACACCAGGCCACTGTGCCGGCCTACGATTCCCTGCCAGTCGGTCATGACTACCATGTCCTTCGAAGGAAGTGACGTCACCAATAGAACAGTCGATCCCGGGGGGCGTTTATTACAGAGAAATAGCTGGGGGAGGCTATTTGTTTTGGGTCCATCCGTCCTGGGCCTGGAGTACCTCCATCATGGCCACCAGGTTCTCCGACGGGACGTCGCGGGGGACGTCGTGGGAGGGGGCGAAGATGTAGCCGCCCTTCCGGCCGGCGGCGATGAGGCGCGCCGTCATCTCCCGCACCTGCTCGACGCTGCCGAAGGGGAGGGTCTTCTGGACGCTCATTCCCCCGTGAAAGGCCAGCCGGCCGCGGTAGCGTGGCATGTGCTCGAACACGTTCATCACCTCCGGCTGGAAGGGGTTGAAGAGGTTCAGCCCGATCTCGACGAGCTCGTCAAACAGCTCCTGCACGCGGCCGCAGGAGTGGACGGACACGTACTTGCCGGCCTGGACGACCGGCTGGAACATCACGGCCAGCCGCGGCTTGAAGAACCGCCGCCAGTGGCCGATGCCCATGATGAGCCCGGTCTGCATGCCGTAGTCGTCGCCGAAGTGCAGGCAGTCCACCCCCAGCTCCAGGGCCCGGCGGACCTGGACGAGGTTATGCTCGACGATGGCGTCGAGGAATTCTTCCACGAAGGCCGGCCGCTCGACCATGTCCATCAGCAGGTTGGCCATGCCGCGCATGGTCCAGGCCCGCTCGTACAGGCTGAAACCCAGGCCGTAGCGGCTGAAGCGGTCCGGGTGGGCGGCGAGCGTTTCGGGGATTTCCGCGTACCAGGATTCGTCTTCGGCGTCGGGCCAGGTGTACCGGTCCAGGTCGCCTGGCTGCTTGATGGGCCAGTCGCAGGGCGTGCCGATGTCCTTGTCCACTGTCCGGTCCCACACGACGCCGTACAGGTCGCGGACGTGGTTTTCGCCGACGGGCTCGAACCGGCCGACTTCCGAGCCCACGGTCACGAAGTGGTTGTCGAGGAACTCCGACAGGTCCTCGGTTCCCAGGTGGGCCTTGAGCCGCTCGCGGCAATCAATGGTCAGGCCGATCTCCCACGGCACGTACGCCGGCCGGCGAAACTCCAGCGCGTCGATGACGACGTCCCGCTTGGTCATGGGGGCGATTATATCGACGCGAGCGCGCGGTGAAAGCGCTTTGGGCGTTGGAGGCGGCCCGGACGGCCTAGTGCGTCACGGCGTAGGTGAGGACGTTCACGCCCAGCCGCAGGGCGTCCTCGTCGGAAAAGCCGAGGTTGTAGGTATAGGCGATCTGCTCCCAGCCGTTGCCGAGCGAGTACGGGGAGTAGATCACGCACAGCGACTGCTCCATGTCGATCCCCAGCAGGTGCGGGGCGTTCAGCTCGGGCTGGGAGGCCTTGACGGCTTCGGTGTAATCGGCGGTCCGGACCTTGAACGGGGCCTCGAAGAGCGGGCTGTCCAGGGCGATGGGTTTCAGCTCCGCCTCGGGCAGGACGCGCTTGATCTCGCGTCGGAAGGCCGCGTCGAAGGCCCGGCGCCCGGCGGCCGCGTCGGCTACCAGCACGCCGCCGCTGGACAGGTACGTCCGCAGGCGGGCGACCTCGGCTTGGCTGAACTTGAAGTCGCGCAGCCCGGTCATGTACAGCACGGCGTGGTCGAAGGCCTTGTCCTCGGTGAGGTCCACGGTGTCCCGCTTGAACTGGACGTTGAGGGTGGTACTGGCGGCGAGGTACTTCATCAGGTTCGGCAGCCCGTGGGGGGTGGGGTCCCAGTCGCCGTTGTGGCGGATCTGACCGATCACCAGCCGGTCGCGGGTCTTCTCGTACGTGCCGTGGAAGATCTTCTCGGTGGCGAAGGCGCGGGCGTACTTGAGATTGGCCAGGGTGCAGGTGACGATGTTGGTGCCCATCGCCAGGGCGTAGTCCTGGTGGTAGAGGATGCCGCCCATGATGGGGTGGTTGACGACGTCCCAGCCGCAGTTGAGGTCGATGGGGGAGAAGATGACGGCGGGGCGGCAGCCGATGTAGACGGCCTCCAGGTAGGGCGGCATGGACTTGAAGGGCTGATCGTCCTGGCGGACCTTCATTTCGGTGATGCGGAAGTAGCTGCGGAACAGCGGCGAGTCGGTGTCGATGGGGGCCAGTTTCCGCTCCGGGAACAGTCGGGCGAGTTCCCGCCGGGCCGTGTCCACGAACTCCTTCCGCCCGCACTGGGCGTGCACGACCAGCGTTCCGCCGTCGTAGATGTAGCGGCGCAGGCGATCGAGCGTCTCATCCGGGAGCTTGGGCATGGGCGTCCAGCCGGTGATGTACAACAGCGGAAGTTCCACCGGATCCCAGGAGAAGCTCTCCAGGGTGGTGGCAACGTACCGGTAGCGAATGCCCAGACGGTGGTTGGCGTAGGCGGTCAGCCGTTCGATGTCAATCTGGGTGGTGGGGAACATCTCCACGGCCACGCGCTGCCCGTTCTCGATGACGAAGCGCGAGCCGGGGAAGGTGATCATGCCCACCAGGGCCGGCGGCGCGGGCTCGCGCTTGCGTTCGCTCCGCCGCAGCGGCGTGGCCGGAAGCGGCAGCGGCGGCACCGATTCGCCGGCGCTGCGGCGCTGCGGTTGGGCACGAGGGGGTTGCTTGGCCTTGGGATTCTCGAAGGTTTCGG
>LJUF01000038.1 GCA_001303665.1 Phycisphaerae bacterium SM23_33
CCGGCGCCGGGCCGGGTCCGCCCCGCCGCCCTGACCCGTACCCTGGGTCTGGTGGTCAATCGCCCCGACGCGAAGGTCGAGGCGGCCCTGGCGGCGGTCGCCCGGGGCGGGGTGGCCACCGCCGGCTTTGCCGACTCGAGCTGCTGGATGATCAACGCCGCCGCCATGTGCCAGGCCGTCAACGCCGGGCAGCTCGCCGGCGGGGTGATCGTCGACCGCTACGCGGCCGCGGGGATGGTGCTGGCCGGCAAGATCAAGGGCGCCCGGCCGGTGCAGGGGGTCTCGGCGGCGGCGGTGACCGCGGCCCTGCGCCAGTTCGACGCCAACGTGCTGGTCATCGGCCACGCCACCCTCAGCGTGTACGAGATTCGTTCCATGATCGACCGCTTCGCCGCCGGCCGGCGGATGGGCCGCGACCGCACCATCCTGCTGGACGCGGTGGAGCGCCTGGAGGCGGAAGGGAAGCTGTGCGAATCGCCAGGGTGATCGGCAAGGTGACGTTGAACCGGCAGATGCCGGAGCTGCTGCCCGGCCGGTATCTCGTCGTGCGGCCGTACAGCCGACGCGACCTGGCCGGGGCCGGCCCCGGCGGCGAGGAGACGCTGGTGCTGTACGACGAGCTCAGCGCCGGCGAGGGCGACCTGGTGGGGCTAGTGGAAGGCCGCGAGGCCACCGCCCCGTTCTGGCCGAAGAAGGTGCCGTATGACTCTTACAACGCGGCCATCCTGGATGACGTGGACTTCGAACCGGTGCTGTGAGCGGCCGCGGCGAGGATAGAGCCATGGTCAACGAGTGGAAATTGCGGGAGGACATCTGCCGCATCGGCCGGCGGCTGTGGGAGAAGGGCTACGTCGCCGCCAACGACGGCAACATCTCCGTGCGGGCGGGCAAGGGCCGCTTCCTGTGCACGCCCACGCTGGTGTCCAAGGGCTTCATGAAGCCGGCCGACATCGCCCTGGTGGACGATCGAGGCGAGCAGCTCGCCGGCGACAAGCCGCGCACCTCGGAGATCCTGCTGCACTTGGAGATCTATCACGAGCTGCCGGAGATCAACGCCGTCGTCCACGCCCACCCGCCGCACGCCACCGCCTTTGCCATCGCCGGCATGCAGCTGCCCAACTGCATCCTGCCGGAGGTGGAGATCTTCATCGGCCAGGTGCCCATCGCCGAATACGACACCCCCGGCAGCCAGGACTTCGCCCGTACCATCCTGCCGCACCTGCGGAACAAGGCCAACACCATCCTGCTGGCCAACCACGGGGCCGTCTGCTGCGACAAGACCCTGGAGCAGGCCTACTTCCACATGGAGACCCTCGACCAGTACTGCCGCATTCTGCTGCTGGCCCGCGAGGTCGGCAAGGTGCGGCAGCTGCCGGAATCCAAGATGCGGGAGCTGCTGGAGATCAAGGCCGGGCTGGGCCTGGGCGACCCGCGGATGGCGTGCGAGGGCGAGGCCTGCACGCTGTGCGGCTCGGACGAGTTCCTGCGCGGCTTTTCGGAGCGGGCGATCCCGCAGCACACCGCCGGCGCCGACGGCCACGGCCGGGGGTACGGGATTGAGGGCAAGGAGTCCGAGGCCGGCCGGCCGCAGCCGGCGCCGACACCCGCCTCGGCAGCCGGCGGGGCGGCGGCGAATCTGCGCCCGGCCGGGCTGGGCTCCTCCAGCAAGACCGTCCAGCAGCGGACGATGGCCGACGAGGTGGAGCGGCTGACGCAGTTGATCACCGACCGCATCGTGGAGACGCTCTCGAAGGGCTAGGGCGCATGCCGAAGTCGCTGGATCAAAAGCTGGCCGAGATTCACGCCGACCCGAACAACGCCAAGGCGTTCATCCTGGCCGACGCCAAGGACGCGGACATGGCCTACGGCATCGCCGCCCCCGGCCGCAGCCCCGAGCACGAAGACGGGGGCTTCCGGTCGCTGAGCGAGTACCGCGACCACATCCGCGGCAACGTCCGGCAGGGGCTGCTGGACATCATGCTGATGTCGGTGTCCACCAATGAGCTGCTGACCATCCGCGAGCGGATCTTCGACGGCTCGCCCGTTACCCCGGCCGTGCGGGCCAACGACACCACCGACATCCACGTGGCCCGCGGGGCCTCCTATCCCCGGCAGCCCTCGCGGCCGTTCCGCACGGCGGTCATCGAGCACGCCCAGTGCGGCCAGCTCGAGTGCGACCCGTCCCAGCGCCACCTGGGGGCCAACCTGGGGCTGTACTCCGTCACCTTCAACAACGACGCCGAACTCGACCGCCGCGCCCTGGAGGAGTACAAGGCCTTTCGCATCGAGGCCGAACGCAAGGGCTTCCGCCACTTCCTGGAAATCTTCGACCCCAACGCCCCGGTCAACCCCATCCCGCCGGGACAGCTCGGCGGCTTCATCAACGACATGATCGTCCGGGCCCTGGCCGGCGTGCCCCAGGCCGGCCGGCCGCTGTTCCTCAAGATGGTCTATCACGGACCAAAGTCCATGTCCGAGTTGGTCCAATACGACCCGCACCTGGTGCCGGGCGTGCTGGGCGGCTCAGCCGGCACCACCTACGACGCCTTCAAGCTGCTGGCCGAGGCCCAGAAGCACGGCGCCCGGGCGGCCCTGTTCGGGCGGAAGATCAACAGCGCCGAGCACCAGCTCTGCTTCATCCAGTTCCTGCGGCTGATCACCGACGGGCAGATCTCGCCGGAGGAGGCGGTCAAGGCCTATCACGGCGTGCTTGGGGGGCTGGGCATCCGGCCGCATCGCCCGCTGGCCGAGGACATGCGGCTGACCGGCAGCATCGCAGGCTACAGCGGCTCGGCCACCACCTACAGCATCCCGCCGAGGGTCCGCCCGGCGGCGGCCGGGGCCGCCGAAAGGCCCGCCGCCAAGCCGTCCTATCCGACCACCTCGACCGGCCTGCCGGACTTCGCTAAGATGACGCCCCAGCAGCGGGTGGAGTATCACCGCCGGCGCCTGGACGGGATATTCGGCTAGGCCCGGGCGCGGCCGCGGTTTCGCGGAGGGGGTCTGGGCGGGAACCTGTCCGGGCCGGGAGCGTCTAAGTCAGTGCGCACCACCGGCGGTGGCGGTGCGGCTTGGCGAATTGGGTTCGTTTGCCGGCTGTTCCCTAGAGGAAAGGAGAACGAGATGGTTTGCCCACGCTTGTTCAACGTGCTGGTGGCGGCGGCGATGCTGCTGCCGGCGGCGGCCGTCCCCGGTGCGGCGGCCGAGTTGACCGGCTCCATCGAAACGGTCACGGTCTATCGAGGCCAGGCCCTGGTGACGCGCCGGATCGAGGCCGACCTGCCGGCCGGGGCGTCCGACCTGGTCATCACCGACCTGCCGGCGCAGGTCCTGCCCGACAGCCTCTACGCCGGCGGGGAAGGCGACGTGCAGATCCGAGCGGTGCAGTATCGGACCCGGGCTGTCAGCCAGGAGCCGCGAGAGGAGGTCCGCAAGATCGAGCAGGAGATGGAGGCGGTACAGGCTAAGATCCGTGAAAACCAGGCCCTCCAGAAGCTCCGGGGCCAGAAGGAGACGTTCCTCGGCAACCTGGAGAAGTTCACGTCGGCCAAGGCCACGGAAGAGACCGCCAAGGGGGCGCTGAACTTCGACACCGTCAAGGCCATGACGCAGTTCCTCTTCGAGCAGCGGTCCACGCTGTCCAAGGAGGCGCTGGACCTGGAGGAGCAGGCCCGCGTGCTGGCCGAGCAGTTGAGCCTGCTCCAGCGGAGGCGGTCGGAGGTGGCGTCGCAGTGGTCGCGGACGGCGCGGGAGGCGATCGTGTCGGTGGACAAGCGTGGCCGGGGGAAGGCGCGGCTGCGGTTGAGCTACCTGGTGGGGCAGTCGTCGTGGTCGCCGCTGTACAACCTGCGCTGCGACGGGCAGGGCAAGCAGGTGGCGCTGGAGTACAACGCCCTGGTGCAGCAGATGAGCGAGGAGGACTGGGCCGGGGTGAAGCTGACGCTCTCGACGGCCTCGCCGAACATGGTCTCCGGGGCGCCGATCCTGACGCCGCTGTGGGTGACCCTCACCGGCGGTCCGGGCGGGCCCACGGCCCAGCCGGGGGCGGTTTGGGGCGGGCAGCGCCAGGCGGAGCAGCAGCTCCGCGTGCTGATGGGGCAGCGCGGGGTCCGGCCCGGAAAGGCCGGGCCGGCAGCCGTCGAAGACGACTGGGGCCTGAACGTCTGGGCCAACAAGCTCCAGATGCTCGATTTCCAGGCCGGCCGCGACGTGCTGCTGGCCGGACGCATGCCCGAACCCATGGACGAGGCCTTGAGCGTCAACTACGAGCTGCCCGGCACGATCACCGTCCCCAGCCGCCGCGACCAGCAGATGATCCGCATCGCCTCCCTCAAGCTGGAGGGCGAGTTCTACTACCTGGCCGTCCCGCTGCTGACGCCCAACGTCTACCAGCAGGCCGACATCCTCAACACCAGCGAGTACGCGCTGCTGTCGGGCCCGGTGAACTCGTACATGGCCGGGCAGTTCATGGGCCGTGGGATGCTGCCCATGGTGGCCAAGGGGCAGCGCTGCACCGTCGGCTTCGGCGTCGATGCCCAGCTTCGCGCGGGGCGGGAGCTGGCCGACAAGTCCGACCGCATCCAGGGCGGCAACCGGGAGCTGAGCTTCCGCTACCGGCTGGTGCTGTCCAACTACAAGGACCAGCCGGCGGACGTGAGGCTGCTGGACCGGCTGCCGGACCCGCGCGGCACCGACATTCGCGTGACCCTCACCCCGCCGAAGGACCCCCTCAGCGAGGACAAGGTGTACCTCCGCACCATCCGCCAGATGGGCATCCTCCGCTGGGAGGTTCGGGTGCCGGCGAAGGCCTCCGGGGCCTTGGCCCGCATGGTGGAGTACGAGTTCAAGATGGAGTTCGACCGCAACATGCACGTGACCGAACCGTCGGCCCAGCAGCTGGAGAAGCAGAAACTCGAGTTCAAGAGGGACCTGGAGCGGATGATGCTCTCCCAGTGAGGCCGGTCATCGGGGCGGGGCCGGGGGGCGAAGGTGCGGACCGCCCGGGCGGGCTGCGCCCGGCGGCTCGCTCTTCCCTCGCGCCCGGCGGCTGCCCTCAGAGTGGTTGGCACAGTTCCAGCAGGTCGTGGACGTCGGCGGTGGCCAGGGCGATGACCGTGTCGGCGGCGCCGTAGTAGATCTTTACCTCGCCGTCGTCCTCCAGGATCATGCCGGTGGGGAAGATGACGTAGTCGCGGTAGCCGCCGGTGGTCTCGTAGTCATACGGCGGCTCGGGCACCAGCAGCGGCCTGCGGCTCAGTCCGATGACCTTCCAGGGCTGCTGGAGATCCAGCAGCATGAGGCCGGCGGAGTAGCGCTTGGTCCAGTTCCCGCTCCATCCCCATCCGCTGCGCGAGTCGTCCTTGTCCACGGCGTGGATGACGGCCAGCCAGCCGCGGTCGGTCCGTACCGGCGGGGCGCCGGGGCCGATCTTGTTGTTGGCGAAGGGCACCTGCTCGCTGCCCAGCACCAGCCGGCTGTTGCCCCAGTACCTTAGGTCGGGCGAGTCGGACAGCCAGATGTCGAAGTTCTCCGGCCCGCGGCCGTAGATGGGCATGGGCCGCTCCAGCCGGACGTACCGGCCGCCGATCCGCTCCGGCAGCAGCACCATGTTGCGGTTGTCGGGGACGGTGAGGCTGAGCAACTGCCAGCTTTCGAAGTCGTCGGTGACGGCGATGCCGCCGCGGATGCCATGGCGGGTGTCGGCGGCGAAGCACATGTAGCAGCGGCCGTCCATCACCGTCAGCCGGGGGTCGTAGGCCCGCTGGATCTCCTGGGTCCGCAACTCGTAGCACGGCCGGTCGGTGACGTTCCACTTGACGCCATCGTCGCTGAAGGACAGCCCTAGGTTGGTGCCCACCACGCGCGGCGGCCGGCTGTCGTCGCAGTAGTCGTTGCGGAAGACGCAGACGTAGCGGCCCTGGAACCTGGCGAAGCCGGCGTTGAAGACCAGCGTGGAGCGATACGGCACGTCGCCCGCCGACAGCACCGGGTTGGCCGGATGCCGCCGGATGACGCCGCTGCTGGTCATCTCCGCCATGTCAGGACCCCTTGCGCAGACGACCGCCCGGCGGCCGCCCAGGCCGCCGGGCGATTGGCTTCCTGCCCGGGAGAGGATTTGAACCTCCACCGGCCGTAAGGCCGACCAGCCCCTCAAGCTGGCGCGTCTGCCAGTTCCGCCACCCGGGCAACTGCTCGCAAAACAGGCTATCGCCGCCAGGTCGGACTGTCAAGCCGCCCCGGCATCAGCATCAGCCTGCACCGGCCTGCTTGCAGGTTGGCCCGGTTGGGCGTATGCTCCCGGTGCAGGAACTGGCGGTAAGGAGACCGCGTCATGTTGAACCTTCAGGTGGAGCGGCTGAAGCGGCTTCCCAAGCGTCCCCAGGAGATTTGGCAGGGCGGATTCGTGCGTCTGCCGGGGTGGGTGACGGAGGACGCTCCCAAGCCCTACCGGCCGGTGACGGTCATGTGGATCAGTCTCCAGACGGGCATGGTCCAGCCGGGAGAGGTATGCCCGCCTCAGCAGAAGCGTTTTTCCGCGGCGGTGGACGCGCTGGTGGCCTTCGCCACGAACGAGGCGCTGGCCGGCTATCGCCCCGGCAAGCTGGAGGTCAACGATTCGGCCTTGGCCGAACACGTCTCCGGGCTGCTGGCTGACGCGGACATCGGCGTGGAGTACCGCCCGAAACTGCTGGCGGTTGACCGGTTCCTGGCCGAGGCCGCCCGGGACATGCTGGGGGAACCCGTCCCGCCCGGGGCACTGCAAGGTAAGGGCGTGACCGTCGAGAGGATGCGAGGCTTCGCCGAGGCCGCCAAGTCCTTCTACCAGGCCGAACCGTGGACGGAACTGGGCACAGTGGACCTCATCGAGGTGGAAGTCCCGCCCCCTCCAGACCCGTCCCTGCGCTTCCCCCTGGTGCTTGGCGGCGGCGGGCAGGAGTTCGGCTTGGCGTTCTACCGGTCGCCGGAGCACTACTGGGGGGTCTCCGATGCCGAAGACCCGTATGCTTACCTGACGTCACAGGGCGGCATCTGGTTCCTCACTTTCGATGACATCACCGAGATGCCCTTCGCCGATGCGGACCTGTGGGAAGATCATTCCCTGCCAGTGGCCGGGGACCACGCCTACCCCGTGGCCGACTGCTTTGATCCCTCCGGGCGCCGGCGCCGACCCAACGCGGGCGTGCTGGCGTTCCTTGAGGGCCTGATGCGGGCCATCACGGCCGCCGGTGACCAGGAGATGGACTCCGGGCGGTGGACGAAGAAGGTGCAGACCTTCGACGGCCCGGTGGAGTACACGCTTTCGCTGCCCTTCCTGCTGCATCCGCCCGATCACAAGGAGCTTTACCAGCGCGGATTCCTCGACCGCCGGGCGATGGAGATCAGCCCGTCCCAGGCCCACCGATTCCTTGAAGGCAAGCACTTCCGGACCGCCGAGGAACTGGACGAGGCCCTGAACAGGGAGTTCGTCGGCAAGCCGGTAGACCGCACGCGATACCAGCCTCGAAACGTCCTGGAAGAGGCTCAGGACCTGTGCTATCAGGCCTTCGACTCGATCGGCCGGCGAAGGGCCGCCCTGGCCCGCCAGGCCATAAGGCTCTGCCCGGACTGCGCCGACGCCTACGTCATCCTGGCAGAGGGCTGTGGGGACACGGGCAAGGCCGGCGAACTGTACGCCGCCGGCGTGGAGGCCGGCCGGCGGGCTCTGGGCGGGACGTTCTTCGAGGAAAACGTCGGGCATTTCTGGGGCTTGCTCCAGACCAGGCCCTTCATGCGGGCCCTGCAGGGGCAGGCCGAGTGCCTGGTCGGGCTGGGGCGGCAGGGCGATGCCGTCGGGCATTACCGGGAGCTGCTTCGGCTGAACCCCAACGACAATCAAGGCGTCCGGCATGCGCTTCTGCCGCTGCTGATCGAGCTTGGCCGCGACGCCGAGGCCGAAGACCTGCTGAAGGCATACCACCAGGACGTGTCCGCGATCTGGCCGTATTGCCGTGCCCTGCTGGCCTTCCGCAGCCAGGGCGACACCCCGGCCTCGCGAACCCTCCTGGCGGCCGCCGTGAAGGCCAATCCGCACGTGCCCAAGTGTGTGCTCGGTCAGGCTGAGCTGTCCGACTGGCCCGGCAGCTACAGCCTTGGCAGCGAGGAAGAGGCCGTCTTCTGCGCAGCCCAGATCGGCGGCGCCTGGGAGGCCAGCGCCGGGGCCTTGGAGTGGCTGACCGCGAAGGCCAACAGCCCCGGCGAATCCTCCTCGCGGCGCAAGCCCAGGCCGCGCCGCAAGACGAAATCATGAGCGCGCCCTCCGCCGCGCGGGATGGCCGGAGCCGCGCCGCCGCTGAACGAATGCGGCCGGAACGTCGGATGGGCAGGGCTCACTGGCCGCTTCCGGCCGCCTTTTCCGTGCCGTTCTGTCTGCCGGCGGCGCGGATGTCGTCGAAGAATGGCGTGGTTTTCCTTTCCACGCAGATGGCGGCGTACAGGTACATGGCGGCCGACCAGGTCTGCCAGTCCTGGCCCTGGGGGGTGCCGTCCTGCGCCCGGAACCATTCGTTGAAGCCGAAGGCCACCGGGTTCTGCCTGGCCGGACGCACCAGCCGGGTGAGCGCCTGCAGCTTCTTCCGGGCCAGCCGGTGCCCGCCGACGGCCACCAGGGCGGCGACGTAGAAGCCGCAGATGAAGGGCCAGACCCCGCCGTTGTGGTACTCCCCGGGGCGGTTATACCTGGCGTACCTGGGCCTCCAGTCGGGGTCTTCCGGGCGGATGTAGGGGAACAGACTGGGCGGCAGGTCCAAGGCCAGTTCGCCCTGCCGCCGCAGGGCGCTGCACTCGCGCTGCACCCATGCCACCAGGGCCCGGGCCCGGGTGGGGGTCGCGATCCCCGACAGGATGGCCAGAGAGTTCCCCAGCAGGTCGAAGCGCTCGCTGCCGCCCACCTTGTACGACCACAGGGCGTAATAGGGCTTTCGCACCAGCCGCATGCCTTCGTGCACGTGCCGGTGCTTGACCTCCCCGGTGACGGTCAGCCGGCTCATGAGTTCGCGCAGGCGCGAGGCCTTTTGGTGATCGTTGAACAGCCGCAGGGCGGTGTACAGCAGGGCGTTGACGTACAGCCCGTATCCGGTCACCCATTGCTCGTCGCGCCAGTCGCTGGTGGGCATCTGGGCCACCATCACGCGGTCTTCGGGGCTCTGGTAGTCCATCCATCGCCGGGCCTTGTCGCAGGCCTCGGCGAGGAAGTCCGCCTCCCCGGTCGCCTTTCGAAAGATGCCGGCGGCCAGCAGGAACAGCGGGGTGGTGTCGCTGGCGCCGCGGTCGTGCGGGTCGTGGACCAGGGAGGGGATGTGCCCCAGCGGCGACTGGTTTCTGGCCAGCACCTCCAGCACGCGGCGGATGCGAGCGATGAGCCTCTGGTTGCCCGAGGCCAGGATGCCCAGGCTGGCGATCATCAGGTCCCGTGTGTAGGGCTCGGGGTATCCCCAGCCGGCCGTCCTGGGCAGCCCGAAGTACGGGCCGTGGGCGTTGTGCAGCAGCACCTCCAGGGCCGCGCTCTTGGCCTCGGCCACCGGGTCGCTTCGTCGGCTCTTCATGTCAACTGATCCCCAGGCGGTCCGCCGCCAGCTGGATGAACCTCTTGGCCACCACGCGGTAGTCGTAGGTCTCCACGACCCGCTTGCGCCCGGCCACGCCCATCTCCTCGCGGCAGGTCTTGTCCGTCATCAGCTTCAGAAGGTATTCGGCGATGTCGTGGATGCTCGCCCGGTAGTCGGCCGTCCGCGGCCTCCTGAAGACCACCCGGTGTCCCGTCTCATATCCTTCGTCTTCGCCCAGCGTGGCTTCCCTCAGCCGGATCTCCTGGGCCACCCCGGCCAGGAAGGCCGTCTTGCCGTGCACCATCGTGTCCAGCATGGCCATGGCCTTGATGCCGACGACGGGCTTGCCGCAGGCCCCGGCCTCGACCTGGGGCATGCCGAAGCCTTCCAGTCGCGACGGCGCCGCGTAGATGTCGCAGGCGGCCATCAGGTACGGCATGAAGTTCCGCGACACCTTGCCGGCGGTGAAGACCACGTTCTTTTCGATGCCCAGGTGCGTGGCCAGCTGCATGTCGTGCAGGTTCTGCTCCTCGGTCCTCGGCTGCGGCCAGACCTTGCAGACGTACTTCCAATCGGGGGCCTTGCTGTCGATCAGGGAAAGGGCCTGCATCACCTCCTGGGCCCCCTTGCTGGCGGCGTCCCCGCCCACGGTGAGGATCATGATCTGGTCGTGGGCCACGCCCAGGGCCTCGCGGACGGCCAGCACCTTGGGATCGTTCTTGTCCCGAGGGATGAACGAGTCGGTGTCGCAGCCCACCGGCAGGATCTCGATGTTCTCGGCATGGAGCCCGTCGCGGACGTACACCTTCTTGACCCAGTTGGAGGTCACCAGGATCAGCGGCAGGGCGTTGAGCACCTCCACGTAATTGGCGATGTACCCATTGGCCACCAGCCAGGGCACGGGCGTGACCCCGTACCGCTGCGGGTGCAGCACCAGGTGCGGGGTGTGCCCCCAGTAGCCGACGCCGACCACGACTTCCGGCTCGAACCACCGGTAGTACCATTCCTTTTCCTGGGCGGATTCGAAGTTGACGGCATGGGCGTCCACGCCCAGCTCCCGCAGCCCCTTGAACAGCAGGTCCCCCTGGGTGGCCAGCCCCGCCGGAGACGGCGGGTAGTCGTACAGCACCAGAAGCTTCATCTTTCCATCACCTTCCCTTGCATCCACGCCCTCACCGCCGCCGGAGACTCAAAGCACCAGAAGGCCTCCTGGCGCGGCGTGGTGCGGGCCTCGAAACTCTCGCCGCCGTACCCGTACACGTCCGTGATAATGGCATGCTTTTCCAGCCAGATGTTCTCGGGAAGTCTAACCATCCTGTGGGCGGATGCAATCGGCCGCGGCAGATGGCGCCTGTGGCCGTCGGCGTAGGCGAACATCCAGAGCTGGTTGGTTGAAAGCCGCCGGGCCTCCCACACGGCCAGCACGGCCTGGGCGGCCTCCTCGTGTCTGAGATGGCGGGTGTATTCGCCGAAGGGGCTGTGCGTGAGGATCAGGTCGAAGCTGGAGCCTGGCAGCAGGGACAACACCGCTTCCTGCACCACGGCGGGGGGCAGGGGCGACTGTTCGGGGCCGTCGTCGAGGTCGGCCATGCAGCCGGCGGCCCGCAGGCGAGCCATCGCCTTGAAGAACTTGGGCGCCCGGTCCGGGTCGCTCCCCCGGCACAGTGCCGCGACCGCCCACGGCCACGCGGGGTGCATGAGCATGGTGCCGCCGGCCCAGAGCGTCTCATCATCGGGATGGGCCACGATGACCACGGCCCCGGCCGGGGCGGATGTGCCTTCTGGTGTTTCATCCTCGCTCATTGCCGTCATTGTATCGTTCCAGCATCCGCTGCGACCATGGGCTGGCAAGGATCGTTGTAAGTAAGGTCTTTAGGGTCTGTTACGTCCATGCTCGCAGCGGATCGCGCCGCCGGCGGTTCCCGCCGCCTGCGCGTTCGCTCAGTCATCATATCGGACGTGACCGGCGAAAGCTTCTGTACCATGTGGAAGTCGAGCCGCGGTGCCTCGGCCGGAGGGTCAGCTCCGCGCGTCCGCCGGCGCGGCCCGCGGCGGCGATGTGACGCGCCGCTGGCATCTCGGCGGTCGTGCGCGAACGCATTAGGATATGGCCATGGTTTTGAGACCGCCCCTGCCGCACTTGGCAAAGCGGACCCTCTGATTCCTCTGCCAAACGCCCTACCATCTGGTCAATAAGTTCTCTGTCTATCATCGGGCAGTCCTCCATGACTGTTCCGCTTGACCACACTGGAAGATTACCCGCTTCTCCGCGCCCCCAAAACCTTAGTGCACCCGATCTACGGCTAAGGCTTGATAGAATCCCCATTCGTGCTATAATCCCGTCTTCGTGAGGGGCCTCAGTTTCGGGCCAGATCCTTCGGAGGGTAGTCCCGCCCCAGAGGGGCAAGCTCAGCGGCATGCGTGGGTTCGCGCGCGCCGGCGGCGCCGAAAGCTTCAGGCGTCGGCCGCCAACCCGGACCATAGGCGAGCGGTGGGCACTGGCGAGGACGAAAGGAGGCGGCACCGTGCGGAGTCGGCTATTACTGGTAGCGGTACTGTTGGCGATCGGCGGGAGGGCCTGGGGGCATGACCTGTTGGCCCCGACGTGGCGCGGGCTGCCCGACTCGTCCGTGGCGCGATGGGAAGGCGGGGCGGAGCACTCGTACTTCTGGTCCTACGACGGCACGCTGACGCCGCCGGAGTTGAACTGGGAGCAGGGATGGACCCTGTTCAGCGGCCCCTGGAACTTCTACTACGGCATGTACCAGTTGCCCCGGGATTACGGCAGCAGCCGCATCGTCTTCGACATGGATGACTACGACCAGGACCAGCCCGAGAAGGACATCCGCGTGCAGCTGACCTTCTATGCCCGGGACTACTACGAAGGCCACCCCTGGGAGCTGCGCGTGTGGACCTGGCCCGAGGAGCATTGGAGCGACCCGCTCCCAGCGGGGCAGTACTGGGACGTGCCCCCTGCCGGCGTCGTCAACCACGGGGCGCCCTACAGCTACTGGTGGACGGTGGCGTTCGACCTGAGCCTGTCGCCGAATCCCGACAGCGAGATGATCGGCCTGGACGTGGGCAGCTTCCCGTGGTGGTACGGGCCGATGGGGAGCAGCTTGTACTTCTACCTCGATGAGGTGGTGATCGACACGATCTGCGTGCCGGAGCCGGCCTGCCTGGCCTTCTTCGCCGCAGGCGGCCTGCTGGTGCTGAGGCGAAGGCGCCGAGCCTGAGCCGGCGTGCCGATCCGAATACCCCGGCATCGGGGCGGCGCCGCCTTTGGTTCCGGGGCGGCGTTGCCTGATTCGGCCTTTTCGCTCTTGCCGGCCGTCAGCCCCAGGTGGGCTCGGTAATCTTCGTCGCCGAAGAAGGTCTGCTGGCGACAGTTGCCCCGCTGCCTAAGGTAGTGCGGATACCCGGGGCCAACTACCCGCGCCGGTCCGCCCATGACCGCCGACTGCCGCGCCTGGCTCCGCATGTCAATAGCCAAGCAAACCGTCCCCGGAACTCACGAAGGGTCAGAACCGACTTGCAAGTCCCCTTTCGTCCAGGTATTAATGCAGCAATGGCTTAGGTTGGGTTTGGTCCTCCACGGTCGGCTATAGGGAGAAGAGCATGGCGCGAATCAGAATGGCCGCACTTCCAGCAGCGGCTGCCTGGCTGTTATTGATGGCCGGGTGTAGCGGACGTCCGTCTTCTGCCGGGAGTAAAGGCGTCGAGGTAAAGACCGAGGTGCTGTCGGACGTCTCCGCCGGCATGAAAGTGGTTGAGGTGAACCTTTCTTCGGCGGAGGGATACCGCGTGACCGTCGAAGATGCACAAGGCGGAGACCGTGACTCCGCTCAGATTTCACGTTCAGCCTCAATCTCGGCGGCGAAGGCCGGTGCCACTCCGGTCGTTGGGCGAGTGCTCATCGTGGCAGACCTGGTGACGCTGGAGGAGTCGGACCACGATGTGCTGAGCTGGCTGGTCCAGATATCCGGAGGCGGAGTAACAGTCGGAGGCCCCTCGCAGGTTCCTGTCCCAAAAGGATCGAAGCTCACCGACCTGGTTGAGATTCTGGCAACCGACGGCGTGATGGCCCGAGGGCAATCCCAGGACCTGGTTCGCGTCAAAGACCGCGTGTTCCTCATGACCGTCGAATAACCTGCCGGGCCAAGCGGCCGGCAGCAATGTTTGAGCATGAATCACGTTCGGTGCACGCGCCCCGGCGGGGGCTACTTCTTGTAGGCCAGGGCGTAGTCGAACCGGGCCTCCTGGCCTTCGATGGACCTTCCCGTTCGCTCGCGGAGGTTCTCCAGGGCCCGGCTGAGCCTGCGGTTGGCGTTATCAATGCTGACGCACTGGCGGGCGTGCGGCTCGTGCTGGAAGCAGCGGCCGTACGGCTCCTCGTAGGTGACCACCATGCCTTCGAAGACCCAGATGTACACGGCGAAAAGGGTCTTGGCGATGAAGGCCTCGCTGAGCTCCTCGTGGGTCATCAGCTCGATGGAGAGCTTGCGGAGGTTGTGGGTCTGGGCGTAGTCAATGCAGTCGGTGCGGTTGTTCGGCCGCCCGGTCAGGATGTAGCTGAGCGTTCTCATGTT
>LJUF01000039.1 GCA_001303665.1 Phycisphaerae bacterium SM23_33
CGCTCAGGAAGCCCTCCACCTCGGCCGCCAGGAGCTTCGGCTGGTCCCACCAGGCCATGTGCCCGCACTCGTTCAGCAGCAGCAGGCGGGCCTGGCGGATCCGTTCGGCCAGCAGGTACGCCTGCGTGATCGGCTCGTAGTCCTGGTAGCCATAGACGACCAGCACCGGCGCGGTGATGCGATGGGCCTCAGCCAGGGCGTCCTCCCGGTGAAAGCCGGTGGCGCTGGGGACGTGCCGCCGCCAGCCGCCGGCGCGGAGGTACTCGGCGACGAATCGCTCGGCGTGCTCGGATGAGTAGAACATCACCGGGCTCCACATGCGGATGTTGGCCTCGTCCACCTCCGGCCGGACGTGGCCGCGGCGGCGGGCGGCGGAGTAGCGGCCGTTGACCTCCGGCCAGCGGGGCCGGTCCTCGGGCCGCATCATTCGCAGCACGTTGGCCTTGTACACGGCGCGCATCTCCGCGCTGACCGGCCCCATGCCGATCAGCACCAGCCGGTCCACGCGCTGCGGGAAGCGCCCGGCGTACAGCAGGCCCAGGGTTGCCCCCCAGGAGTGACCGATGAGGCGGAGTTTTTCCAGGCCGAGGTGCCGGCGCAGCCGCTCCAGGTCGTCCAGGAACTTCTCGACGCGCAGCGACTCGGCGTCGCGGGGCTGGAGGGTGGACGCGCCCCCGCCGCGCTGGTCGTACAGGATGCAGCGGTGCCGGGGGGCGAACAGCTCAGCCAGCGGCCGGTACAGCAGGCTGTCGTAGCAGCCGTGCAGCAGCACCACCTCCGGCCCGGCGCCGGCCTGGTACCACGCCAGCTCGTGGTCGGCGACGCTGAGCCGGTGCTCGCGCCAGCCTGGCTGTTGTGCCATCTGCGGTCCTTTCGCCGTTCGCCGGGCGGGCGTCTACCAGCGGACGTTCTGAATGGCGGCCTGGGCTTGATGCATGTGCAGCCACCATTGCGTCAGCCAGGGCTCGCGGATGCCCTTGGCCTGTGCGGCTTCGACCAGGATTCGACGGATGACCCTCAATTCCAGGCTCACGGGGTGGTCGGACTCCGGCGGCCCGGTCCGGAGGTGGCCGGCGGCCAGCAGGTCCAGGACCTTCCCCACGCTCGGTGTCAGCAGCCGTCCCGTGGGCGTGCCGCCGGCGGCGCGGTACAGCCACTTGTCGTAGGGGTAGGGCTGCCCGTCCAGGACCATCGCCGCCTGCAGGGCGTGGGCGATCACCTTGGGCAGGGACAGCAGCAGGGCCACGGGATCGCTGCGCTGAATGGGGTTGTCGCAGGCGCGGTGCTCGCCGCGCATCTCCACGTAGTGATAGAAGAAAAAGGCCTGGGAGACTTCCTCTCGCATGGGCCGGCGGGCCAGGCGGATCAGCTCGCCGCCCGCGCCGGTGTTGTCCGTGATGATCTCGGCGCTGCGGAGCTGGTAGATGGTGTCCATGTGGCAGCCGTGAGCCCGCCCGGCGAACGCTGCGGTGGATTCAGCGTTCAGGTGGCCCTGTTTGCCGTCCAGCCGGAACTCGAAGAACCGCGTGCCGGCCGCGGCGCAAAGCTCGGCCGTGGCCGCCGCCGGCAGCAGCAGCCACAGGTCCAGGTCCGAGAAGTCATCGTCGATGCCCATGGTGGTGGAGCCGTGGAGAATCACCGACGCCCGGGCGCGGAATGGCGAAAGCACGGGATGCCCGTCGAGGTATCCCGGCAGGAAGTCGGCAAGCCTTCTCCTCCAGGGCCGCTTGAGGTCTTGATCCGGGGTGGGTTCTGTCACGGGGTGGTCACACTCCTGCCTGTGCCTTCAACAGGCGCATCCGCACCGCCAGGATGGGCGGGATCTCCGGCAGGTCGCGCCAGCGCAGGCCGCCCTTCGTGGCGGCCTCGGGGGGAAAGGCCGGCTCTTCCAGCCCGTCGATGACGAAGCCCGCCCGGAAGCCGGCGTTGAAGAGCACGTGCAGCGGGCGATGGAAGTAGTAGTTCAGCTCCGGCTGGCCAAGGATCCCCTCGCCCCTGCGGGCCGCCGGGGTGAGGTACCTGGTCACCTTGACGCCGGATTGGACGCCCCCGCGGCCGTCGGCCTCGGTCATCTCCGCGAACTTGTGGATCTCGCCGGCCTGGAAGCAGGGGTGCATGACGGAAAAGACGAACCGGCCGCCCGGCTTGAGCACCTGCCTCAGGGCCGCCATCAGCGGCTCGACGGCGGCCATGTCCATCAGGGCCATGCTGGCGACGGCGGCGTCGAAGCGGCGGGCGCCCAAAGCGAGAATCTGCTGCTGGTCGGTGGCGTCGGCCACGTGATACTCGACCTTGGCGCCCGGCGCGGTTCGCTGCCTTGCCCGGGCGATGAAGCGCTCGCTGAAATCGAAGGCGACCACGCTCGCCCCCAGCTCGGCCATTCGCCTGGCGAAGCGCCCGCCCCCGCAGGCCACGTCCAGGACCGTCTCGCCGGCCGACACCGCCAGCAGCCGTTCCGTGGCCGGCTCGATGAGCTCGCGCTGGAAGGCGTTGCCGTCGCCGATGCGGTCGTCCCACCATTCGGCGTTGGCCTGCCAGACGTCGCGGGCCTGCTCGTTGAGGTCCGCGAACTCCGCTTGCGAGCCTTCATGCCTCATGTCCGGCCACTTCCTTTCCTGGGGCTGGCGCCGGGCGGCTGTCGGCGTAGATGCGGGCGATGATCTCCTCGATGGGCGGGTTCTCCACGAACAGGTCGCGGACCTCGTGCCGGGCGGCGACGCGGGCGATCAGCTCGGCCGCCGCCACCTGCTGGGGGTCGAAGCGGAGGGTGACGCGGCGGCCGGCGCGGGCGATGACCTCGGCGTCGGGGTCGCGGACGTCGCCGTTCTCGTTGAGCAGGTCGACGGTCAGCCTGCGCTCGGTGGTGACCAGGGCCCGCAGGTCGGCCAGCGTGCCGTCGGTGAGGATGCGGCCGCGGTTGATGACCAGCACGCGGCTGCACAGGGCCTCGATGTCGTCCATGTCGTGGGTGGCCAGGATGACGGTGACGCGGCGGCGACGGTTGAGCCGGCGGACGAAGTCGCGGACGGCCAGCTTGCTGACGGCGTCCAGGCCGATGGTGGGCTCGTCCAGGTAGAGGATCTCGGGCGAGTGCAGCAGCGCCGCGGCCAGGTCGCAGCGCGTCCGCTGGCCCAGCGAAAGCTGGCGGACGGGCGTGTCCAGAAGCGGCGCCAGTTCCAGCAACTCCACCAGCTCGTCGCGGCTGCGGCGGTAGTCGGCCGGGCCCACGCGGTAGATGTCGCGCAGCAGCTCAAACGACTCCACCACCGGCAGGTCCCACCACAACTGCGTCCGCTGGCCGAAGACCACCCCGATGTGCCGCACCGTCTCGATGCGGCTCTTCCAGGGCACGCGGCCCAGCACCTCCACCCGGCCGGAGTCGGGCACCAGGATGCCCGAGAGCACCTTCACCGTGGTGGACTTGCCGGCCCCGTTGGGGCCGATGTAGCCCAGCAGCTCGCCCTGCCGCAACGAGAACGACACCCCGTCCAGGGCCCGAACGGTCCGGTATCGCCGCCGCGCCAGGCCCGCCAGCGCGCCCAGGACGCCGCTTCTGCGCTCGGCCACGCGAAAGGTCTTGACCAGGTCTTCGACGATAATGTGCGGCACGGCGTCTCCTCGGGCGCGGGGGCCGGGCGGTCCCCATCAAGAGGGTATATGCCGAACCGTGACAGCCCCGGGCGGGGTCTCAGCCCGGCCCGGCGTCGAGCCAGCGGGCCACCTCTTCGCAGGCGGCCCGGGTGGAGGCCTCCAGCGTACGCAGCCACCGCCTGTGGCGGGGCAGCTCGGCCTCGGCCGGATGCAGCCGCAAATGCCTGGCCCGGGGCAGCAGTTGCCGCCATGGGCCTTCGGCGTTCCGGAAGCCCCAGTCCGCCGCCTCGCTCTTGGAGCTGAGCCGGTCCTCCCTCAGCCACAGCAGCAGCCGCGCCGCCGTCAGCAGGAAGTCCACCGCGTGGACGTCGCCGAGGGCGCTTCGGCAGTTGTCCGGGGCCGTCCGCGGGAAGGCCCGCAGCTCCTCCACGATCATCTCGCGGGAGGGGATGGGGATCTCGTCGCAGACGTCCCGGCCGTGAATCACCCGCCCGCGCCGGCGGATGACGTGAAGCACCATCCAGCCGAGCTGGCTGGCTTCCCACGGCCGCTCGCCGTTGGTCCCCCACCAGTAGGCCCTGCCCTTCCTGGCCGGGTCGAGCATGTGCCGGGGCAGGAAGGCCCCCTCGATCATCTTCTCGATGGTGGAGGCCCGCTCGCGGCGCAGGGGCCGGCGGAGGGCGGCCAGCCGGCGCTGCGTCTGCGGCGACAGGTCGGCCTCGGTGACGGCCAGGAAGTCCAGGTCGCCGTAGCCGGGGGCCAGGTCGTCAAAGACGATGGAGCCGTACAGGATCACCGAGACCAGCCGCGGCCCGAAGAAGTCCGAGATCGGCCCCAGGAACTTCTCCAGGGCGGCGGCGACCTCAGGGTCGTGGTAATCGTGCATGTCGAGCCTCGAGGGTTTCACCGCGGATGAAGGGTCAACCGGCGTTACCTGTCGTGTCTCCCTCGGGCCGCCCACCCGTCAAAACCCTGTCCTCGCTCTCCGGCATAGAGGAAGGTCGGCCGCGGCCGGTTGGGGCCGGGCATTCGATGGCATAGATGTGGAAGTGGCGTTGTGCCTTTTCGTGGAAGCCCTGCCCGGCGGGCTTCATCCCGACTTTCTCCAGGACGCGGACGCTGGCCAGGTTGTCGGGGAACACGGCCGCGCAAATCCGATCCAGGCCCAATGATTCAAATCCGACGGCGAGGACCGCCCCGGCCGCCTCGGTGGCATAGCCGCGGTTCCAGGCATGCCTGAAGAAGCGATAGCCCAACTGCATCCCGCCAATGCGTTTCTCCGGGGTCAGGCCGCACCAGCCGATGTATTCGCCGCTTTCCCTGAGCACCACCGAAACATTGCCGTATCTCTCCGCGGCGGCCCTGGCCAGGGCCTGCCGGTGCTGCGGAAGGAACTCCTCCACAGGCGACGTCCACGGTATCCCATCGCCGATGTGACGCATCACCTCCGGGTCTGTGTTCATCCTGTGGATGGCTTCGCCGTCGGCCGGCGTTTCCGGCCGAAGGATCAGGCGCGCGGTTTCGATTGGCTTGTGGATCAGCGTCACTTATCGGTTCTGGCGTCGGCGCTGTCGCCGAGTTGGTACTTCCCTGCTTCGGGGTACAGGAAGGTGAGCACGCCGAAGCGGCCCAGGGGGATGGCCTGCTCGATGAGGATCACGTCGCGGAACTCGCCCGGCTTGACGCGGGGGAACCAGGCCGAGGCGGTGGTGCCGGCCTGAAAGTAGCCCCGCTGGGGCGGGGCCTGGCGGGCCAGGGCCCGGGCCGTGGGCGAATCGGGAGGGAGCTTTTCCGGCGCCTCGACGGTCCGGCGGAACCGGGCCCGGAACGTGGACGACGACAGCCACTTCCAGGCGTAGCGGTTCCAGCTCCACTTCACGACCGCGCAGGGCCGCACGTCCGCGGCGGCGCAGCGGATGGCCGCCGCCGTCAGCGAGGTGCCGAACGCCTTCGCCAGCGAGATGACGCCGGCCAGGCCGGGCGGGGCGGCCCTGGCCTTATCCAGGAAACGCACCCCCGGCATGAGCAGGTTGGCGGCGAAGTGGTCGGCCTCCTGCTCGGCGAGGTTGGGCGACTCGTGATCGCACAGGGAGCGATGGGCCGGGGCCCGGCCGGCGGCCAGGGCGAGCCGGTGCTCGTCAATGTAATAGTGCCCGAGTTCGTGGGCGAGGGTGAAGCGGGCGCGGGGGGCGTCGCCTCGGCCGACGCGGTCGAGGTTGCAGAACAGGTGGAACCTGCCCGCCTTGTGCTCAAGCATGCCGTCGAAGGCCTCGCCGTAGGGGCCGAAGCTCATCGTGATCCGCTTGGCCCGGGCGATTCGCCCCGGCTCGATGCTCCCGGCGGGACAGTGCTCGCCGGCTAGCGCCTCCGCCAGCTCGGCGATCTCGGCCTTGCGGGATTCCGCAAGCCGGGCCGGGCCGGCCGGCAGGTCCGGGGCCTCCCCGAACCGCCTGCGGTAGCGCCGGCGAATCTGCCGGTCGAATTGCCTACCTGACATCCTGGCCATCGTGGTCCTTCTCGAGTTCGCGTTCGGCCGCCTCGCGGTCGCGGCGCATCCGCTCTTCGATCTCGGAGGGGATGGGCCCGCCCTCCCTGGCCGCCCGGGCGAGGTGGTCCTCGCTGGCGGCCTCGGCCGGAAACGAAACCACCCTCGCCTCGTCGGGGCCGCCGGCCCTGGCCTCGAAGACCGCCGCCGCGTCGGCCAGCGATTCCGGCAGTGCGGCCGGGCTCTGTGCCAGCTCCGCCTCCGCCCGCCGCACCTCGTCTTCGGCCTCCGGGACGGCCCAGCCCATGGACTTCAGGGCCTGATGCACGCCGGGCTCCGCGGCGTCACCCTCTCCGGCGTCTGGGGGCTTGTCTTGGCGTTTCCTGGGCATCGGTTGTCTCTTTCATCCGGGGGCCGGCCTGGCCCCGCACGAACTCGGCGATCTTCCGCAGCGCCCGGCGCCGGAGCTGGCGGAGGTTCTCCGGCGTGGTGCCCAGCGTCCGGGCCAGCTCGGCCGCCACCTCGTTCGGCAGCCGCTGGTGCCGCTTCTCCGGGCGGTACCACTGAAACGTCGTGCGGATCACCAGTTGCTCCCGCTCGTTCAGCGAGGCGAGCGCCTGGTGGACGAGCCGCTCGTCCGGCGACGGTGCGCGCTCCGGCCGGTCGGCCGCGGGCACCTGCTGCCAGTGGTCCAGCCTCAGGCTTTTGGTCGGCACTCGCCGCCGGCCGCGGAGGGTTTCCTGCACCAGCCGCCGGGCGATCCAGCCCAGCCAGGCCCGCGCCCGCAGACGCAGCCGCTCCGGATCGGCGATCCCGGCCGGGTCGAACTTGTCGGCGTTCTCGTAGGCCAGCCGGAAGGCGTCGGCCGTCAGGTCGGCGGCGCCAGCCGGCCCGCCCAGCAGGGCCCCGTAGGCGCGGAGGCAGACCCCGTACAGGTACGCCACGTGGCGGCGGTAGAAGACCTCCCACGCGGCCCTGGCCGCGCCGGGGTCCTCGCCGGCCATGGCCATGTGCGCCAGCAGGTCGGCGTCGGTCTGGCCGCTCAGCTCGGCCTGCGGCCCTTCGGTCGGATTCGGGTCCATCGGAACGCGCGTCCTCGGGCATGCCCGCCAGGACCTACAGTGTATACGCCAATCCGTGACGAGTGGGTGTGAATTGGCCCGCCCGGCAGGCGCCGCCAGCGTCATCTTGTCGGCTGCTGGCTCCAGGCAAAACAACTCCTGCATCTGAGGTGTTTTGGGCGGTTGACGGAATCGGCCGGGGCGCGGTACACTGGTGTGCAGAACCGGGGCGATGCTCTTATTTCCAGCCCGGAGGGGCAGTTCCGCAGAGCTTCAGGGCGTGGCCGCGCGCCGTTGACCCGGCCGGGGCCTGCTGCGGGCCGCTCCGGGGTCGGCATCCCGGTTGTCTGTCCACAAGACGGAGAGCACTCATGAGCAAGATGAAATGGCGGATGGTCGCGTTGATCGCCGCTGCGCTCTGCGCGAGCGGAGCGCGGGCCGGCGAGGTCACGTTGCAGTATCTCGGCGCGTTCCGCGCCGCGGAGATCCCCTACGGCGGCTCGGCGCTGAGCTACTGCGACGAAGGCAACAGCGGGCTCGGCTCGCTGTACACGTACCGGGCCGGAATGAGCAGCGGGATGTACGAATACGACCTTCCCGCGCCGCTGGCGTGGACCGCCCGGGACCCGAGCATCCTGCCCAAGGCCAACGTCTTGCAGGGCCCGGTCTCCAGCGTCGGTCCCCACGGGCTGGAGTACCTGCCCGGGATGGGCGAGCAGACGTCGGGCAAGCTGTACTTCGGCTCCAGCGGCGGCAGCGGCAGCAGCCCCACGCACGGGTACATGGACCTGGACTTCACCAACATCCAGGGCGCGTGGGAGCTGTCCGGCGTGGACGACCGCCGGGTGGGCCACTATGTCTTCGAGGTGCCGGAGTCCTGGCGGACCAACGTCGGCGGCAAGCCGCTGGTGACCGGCTTCGGCTGGGCCCCGTACGGCAAGGGGCCGGACCTGTATGCCTACGATCCCTTCCCCGCCCAGGGCGTCCTCCCGGCGACCAAGTTGCTGGAATACGACAGCAGCCACACCATGACCGGGTGGGACACCGCCGACGCCTGGGAGGCCGGGGCCTGGGTGCAGGTCGAGTCGGACTCGGCCGTCCTGATCGCCGGCAAGAAGGTCATCGACGGCGTGCCGCGGGCGCAGATCCTCTTCTACCATCCGGACGACTTCGTGTCGGTCCTGGGCGGGGGCAACGTCTACGACCCCCAGCCGTACAAGGCCATCTCGGTGGAAGACAAGATGTTCGGGAGCGGCAGCACGATCACCGGTATGGCCTATGATCGTGCTGGCAACGTCCTTTACGCCGTCGACCCGATCGACAGCTATTGGGGGCTGGCCATCCACGCCTGGCAGGTCGTCAACGACCTGGCCGTGCCGCACCCGGGCGACGCCAACCAGGACGACAAGGTAGACTGGGACGATTACACCATCCTGGCCGACCACTGCGGACTGGTGGGGGTGGCGGGCTTCGCCGACGGCGGCTGGGTCGTGGGCAACTTCAATGACGATGACGTCGTGGACGAGGACGACTATGGCGTCTGGCAGGCCAACTACGGCTACGACGGCGAGAGCGTTCCGGAGCCGGCGTTGCTGCTGTTGCTTGGGGCCGGCGGGGCGCTGCTGGTCGCGGCCAAGCGTCGCCGGGCCGGGATTGGCGGCGGGGCGCCGGCGGTCGCCTGGCTGGTCGCGATCGCCCTGCTCGCCGCCGCCGTGAGCGGCCCCGCCCGGGCCGAAGACTACGACTGGGTCACGCCCATGCGGCACGTCCACGCCGACTACCAGGACCGGACCGTTCCGGCCATCCAGGGCACCATCGCCCAGTTCGGCGACAGCATCACCGTCACCCAGGCGTACTTTGAGCCGTTGCGGTACGCCCATACCAACGTGAGCCCGCAAGATCAGGTCAAGCTGGACTGGCTGCAGTCCTACATCTACCAGCCCTGCTGGGGCTGGTATGGCGGGGCCTACGGCAGCACGGGCGGCACCACCGTCTCCTGGGGCCTGGAGAACATGGACACCTGGCTGTCCGGGCTTAACCCCGAGGTGGCGCTGATCATGTGGGGGACCAACGACCTCTACCAGGGGCCCGCCCCGCCGAGGTACACGGAGTATCTGAGCTTCATCGTGCAGAAGTGCAAGGACAACGGCACCGTGCCGATCCTGTTCACCATTCCCCCGAGCCATAGCTGGGACGCGACGGCCCACGTGGCCGCCGCCCGCGAGGTGGCCGCAACCGAACGCATCCCGCTGATCGATTACTACGACGAGATCGTGACCCGCCGGCCACACAATCCGCCCGTGGACACGTGGGACGGGGCCGACCCCATGTGGGACGGGTATTCCGGCTACGAGGTGCCCACCCTGATCGCCTGCGACGGGATTCACCCGTCCAACTGGTCGGCGGGGCAGAGGAACTTCGACGAGCAGGAGGGCCTGAACAAGAACGGCTTCACCCTGCGGAATTACCTGACGCTCCAGAAGCTCTACGACGTGTACGAGGAAGTCCTCAGCCAGCCGGCCCCACCGCCGCTGCCGCCGGTGGGGCAGATCACCTATGACCTCCAGTACGTCGGGGAGGGCAAGTTCGGCTTCACCTTCACGATTCACGGCAACGACTTCCAGGAGAAGGCGTTCGGGGCCGACGTGACGATCGAGATCACCGACGGCGGAGGGATCGACGTCGCCGCCAGCACGTTTCTGGAGCCGTTCCTCTCTCACGCCGAGGTCCTCATCGCCGCCGAGGACATGTACCACATCGAGGCGGGCACCGGACTGGGCAGCGCGTACGAGCAGGTCGATCTGGCGTACGTGGTTACCGACGGCGACCTGCACGGGAGCGGCACGGTGGCCCGCGACGGGGCCGATTACCCCGTGGATGTGGACGTCTCTCTGCCGGAGTTCGGCGACGCCAACCTGGACGGGTGTGTGGACGGCTTGGACTACAACACGTGGTCGCTGCATTACCTGGAGGCCGCCGGCTGGACTGAGGGCGACTACAACGGCGACGCGATCGCGGACGGCCTCGACTACAACGTCTGGTCGCTGAATTACCAGGTCGGCTGCGCAGGCGCGGCTGTCCCCGAGCCCGCCACCCTGGGATTGTTCGCCGCAGGCGCCCTGCTGGTGCTGAGGCGAAGGCGCCGAGCCTGAGCCGAAATCCCCGTCCGAATGCGCCGGCATCGGGACGGCGCCGGACCAACAGGTAGACCGGCGTTGCATTGAACTCGGGGACGTCTCACTTAATTGTCGACACGCGGGGTCAGGCATAGGCGTTCGGGCTGATGGCCAGACTGGCGAGGGTGGCTGTCCCGGGGTATCCGTCCTGGCGCGCCGGGATGACGCAGCGTGGCAACCGGGGTCAGGAGACGTTCTCCGGCCGGGCTGGAACGAATCGCGCCAGCGCGGATTTGCCGGCCTCCGCCGCCTATAATTACGATTGGACACTTCGTTTAGGTTAAGGTTCGTGCCCGGGAGGCTTACCGTACTCAATCCTGCCGGCCATGAGGAAGATACTCACAGCCGGCTGGAGGTCGCAGCCATGGACACCAGGTGCATCTGCTGTACCTTCGTATGCCTATTTGCATCCGCCACCATCTGCCCGGCCGTCGGGCCGTACGTGATTACGGACGTGGGCGATCTCGGCGGCGGGGAGAGTCGGGCCTATGCAGTCAACGCCGCCGGCGAGGTGGTCGGGCGGTCGCGCGCGATCGTCGAGTCCCACTACGTGTGGCGGGCGTTCCTCTACAGCGGCGGGGCGCTGCTGGACCTGGGCACCCTGGGCGGGGATGAGAGCAGCGCCTGGGACGTCAACGACGCCGGCGAGGTGGTCGGCTGGGCCAGCAATCCCAGCGGGCCGGCTCGGGCCTTCCTGTACAGCGGCGGGACCATGGAGGAGGTGGATCCCGGCTTCGGCGGCTGGACGGGCGTGGCCTACGGCATCAACGACAGCAGCCAGGTGGTGGGCGTGGCAGCCCGGAAGTACACGCTGCTGCAGTATGACCACGCCTTCCGCTGGACCGACGCCAATGAAGATGGGGTCGTGGACGCCGGCGAGGTGCTGGAGCTGCTTGCCCTGAACGGCCAGACCACCTCCACCAGCTACGCCCGCGACGTCAACGAGGCCGGACAGGTGGTGGGGTATTCGCGGGCCGGCCTGCACGACCACGCCTTCTTCTTCCACGACGCCAACGGCGACGGCGTCGTGGACCCCGGCGAGCTGGTGGACCTGGGCACGTTCGGCGGCAATGCCAGTCTCGCCTATGGCATCAACGATGCCGGGCAGGTCGTCGGCGGGGCGCAGACCGCGGCCTCCCGCACGCACGCCTTCGTGTGGACCGACGCCAACGGCAACTGGGCGCTGGACGCGGGGGAAATGGCCGACCTGGGCACGTTGGGCGGCGACAGCAGCGAGGCCCGGGCCATCAGCCAGTCCGGCCAGGTCGTCGGCTACGCCCAGAACGCGGATGCGGCCGTGCGGGCCTTCGTGTACGCGGGCGGGAAGATGCTTGATCTGAACGAGCTGATCCATTCCGAGGCCGGCTGGACCCTCCAGGAGGCCTGGGACGTCAACCAGAGCGGGCAGATCGTGGGGATCGGCAAGAACCCCGGCAACATGACCCACGGGTTTGTGCTCACGCCCGCGGCGGGCGGCGATGCCAACCTGGACGGGTGTGTGGACGGGCTGGATTACAACCTCTGGTCCCTGCATTACCTGGAGCAGCAGGTTCCGCCCTGGTCTGAGGGCGGCTGCGAATACGGCAACTTCAACGCCGACGAGGTCGTGGACGGGCTGGACTACAACGTCTGGTCGCTGAATTACCGGCTCGGCTGCGAGGGCGCGGCCGTCCATGAGCCCGCCTTGGCCGTGTTGCTGGTGGCCGGACTGGGGCCGGTGCTGCGGCGCCGGGCCAACAGGTAAACCGCCACTGCTGTCGGAGCAAGCAGGGGCATTCTGTCGGCCGCTGCCGCCGGCCGGCGTCGAGCAAAATGCCCCACAATCCCTGGCCTGGCTGCGGGCCGGAAGCGTCCTTGCCAGAGCCTGGACAGAGCGTTAGCATCATTGGCCGGCCCACGGTGGTCGTGGGCCACAGCCATGTGGGATATACCGGGCAAAAGGAGAATTGCCGTGAGGTGCTGTGCGATCCTTGTTGCGGCGGGGATGCTGGCGTGGTCGTTCGGGGCGGCGGTCGCGGCCGAGGAGCCCAAGGAAGGAGTGGTCGAGGGCAGCTTCGTGCGGCTGACGGAGCAGAAGGTTGGCGAGCGGGAGCATCTGGCCATCGTGGTCCAGCCGGCCGGCAGCGAGGTCCAGGTGACGGTGCTGGTGCCCAACCGCCAGACGGACCAGGGCCAGTGGGTCAGGGCGCCGGAGTTGGCCGCGGCGGCCAGGCGGCTGCGCGCGGGGCAGAAGCTGCGGCTGGTCTGGGTGGCCGACGCAGGACAGAAGTTCGTCCGCCGGATCCAGGCTGAAGGACTCGGCGAGGGCGAGCGGCCTTGGGAGGCTGAGCGCCGCCGCGAGGGTGACCGGCCTCGGGAGGGTGAGCGCCGCCCCGCGGAGCGCCGCGAGGGTGACCGGCCTCGGGAGGGTGAGCGCCGCCCCGCGGAGCGCCGCGAGGGTGACCGGCCTCGCGAGGGCGAGCGCGAAAGGCCGGCGGAGCTGCGCGAACTGGCTCAACAGATTCGGGCGATGCGGGTGGCCATGGAGCGCATGCAGCGGCAGATCGACCAGCTCCGCCAGGAAGTCCGCCGGCTGAAGGGCGAGAAACCCGAGCGGCCGGCCGAGACCGAGGTCCGGCGGGACAAGCCCGCCGAGGCCCAGCCCAAGCCCGAGGCACCCCGCGAGTAAGCCGGCCGGCTGGAAGCAGATGAGTTCCTCCGGCCGGCGGAGTCGCGCCCGCCGGGCAACTGAAGCGCCGAGTCCCTGATGGCTGCCGGCGTGGCGAGGGTGTGCGCCCACACCCTGCCGCCGCCAGGCAGCTTCGCCAACCTGACCGGTCCGGCGGTGGGCGGGGATATTGGTGTCGGCGGATCGGGCAGTCCGTTTGCGGCGAACGGCCCCGATCGGGCGAGAGTTCACAGGGGTGGCCATGACAAGCGGCGCGGACAGTCCGGCGGCCCTGCCGGCCTCGGGGCGGCAGGCAGGCGACGTTTACGTACTCCTGTTCATCTGCCTGCTGCTGATGGCGACGGTGGGGGCCGCGGCGCAGGTGGTGTCGCTGCCGCTCGGCCTGTCGGTGACCGAGATCTTCCTGATCCTCCTGCCGGCGGTGCTATACGTTCGGCGGAAGCGGCTGCCGGTGGCCGGGGCGCTGCGCTGGAGGTCGGTGCCGGCGGGGATCGCGGTCCGCAGCGCGGTGCTGGGAGTCCTGGGCTGGGGGATGGCGATGCTGTTGTACCTGGCTACGGCCTGGGCGGTGGAGGGGGTGCTGGGTCCGGACCGGTCGTCGGAGTTCCTGGTCAAGGCGCTGCCGAGCTCGTTTGGGCAGTTGGTGGTGTTCCTGGTGGTGGCGGCGGTGCTGCCGGGGGTGTGCGAGGAGACGCTGTTCCGCGGGGCGGTTCAGGGGACGCTGGAGAAAAAGGGCCTGTGGAGAGGGGTGGTTTACACGGCCGTGCTGTTTGCGGCCTTTCACTTGGACCCGTGGCGTTTCCTGCCGGCGGCGGCGCTGGGGGTGGTGAACGGGCTGCTGGTGGTTCGCACGAGCTCGACGCTGCCGGCGATGATCTGCCACGCCTGCAACAACGGCACGGCCCTGACGGTGGCGTTCGTGTATGGCGGCTGGTCCGGGGCCGGGCCGCAGGTGGTGGTGGGGGTGCTGGGGGTGCTGTTCGTGGCGGCGCTGGCGGAGTTTCTGCAGCGGACGCGTGGGCTGGAGCGGCGGCCTTCGCCGCTGACGGCGGCGGCGGGCGGGCTGTCGCGGCGGCTGAAGTGGATCGTGGGCGTGGCGGCGGCGGGGCT
>LJUF01000308.1:0-1688 GCA_001303665.1 Phycisphaerae bacterium SM23_33
CGCCGCGTCGCGCCGGGCTATGTCCGCCAGGCGGCGCACCGCCTCAACGGTCGCGATGGGCGGCTCGGTGTTGGGCTCGCAGACGACCGAGGTGTAGCCCCCGGCTGCAGCGGCCAGGCTGCCGGTGCGTATGGTCTCCTTGTGGGTGAAGCCGGGTTCGCGGAAATGGACGTGCGCGTCCACCAGTCCGGGCCAGAGCCAGAGCCCGTCTCCCCGGACGACGGTCGTGTCGGCGTCCGGCCCGGCGGATATCAGCTCGGCCACGCGTGCCACCCGACCCGCCCTGACCAGCACGTCGCGCCGGCCGTCCACACCGGCGTCCGGGTCAACGAGCCGCACGTTCTTCAGCAGAAGGTCCATCGCCTCTGGCTCTCACTGCGGGGCCTGACGCCGGAAGCCGACCTTGCGCTGCCACGCCTTGAGGGCGGGGTAAAGCTCGCGGTACTGGGCCAGCTTCTCGTTGTAGTAGGCGGCCCGTCCGGCGTCCGGTTTGAAGACGTCTTTGGGGGCGATCAGATCGGCGGCCGCCTCGGCGGCGCTGTGGTAGATGCCGGCGCCGAGCCCGGCGGCGATCGCCATGCCCAGGGAGGCCGCCTCGGCGACTTCGAGCCTGACGATGGGTCGCTCGTACATGTCCGCCTTGAGCTGGAGCCAGAAGTCGCTCTTGGCGCCGCCGCCGATGGCGCGGAACTCGTCCACCTCCACCCCGGCGCTCAGCAGGATGTCCACGTTCAGCTTCATCTCGTAGGCGATGCCCTCCAGCACGGCCCGCAGGAACTGGGGCCGCGTCGTGGCCAGGTTCAGCCCGATGGCGGCCCCGACGGGGTTGCCATCCATGTGCGGCGTGCCGGTCATCATGAAGTGCGGCACAAAGAAGAGGTCGGTCGGCTCATCGCTCATGCCCTCGATCAGCAGCTCGTAGGCGTCCCGGCCGCACCGCGCTGCCTCGGCGGCCTCGGGCTGCGCAAACGTGTCCCGCACCCATCGCAGCAGTGAGCCGCCCGTGAAGTTGAAGGCCAGCGCCACGTAAAGGCCCTCCGCAGCGTGCGGGTAGCAGGCCAGGTTGTTGTCGAGCATGGTCTGGTTGACAACCGGTGAGTCCATGGCCACGGCGAAGCACTCGACCGTGCCGGTGGCGTCCATCGCCGCGCCGGACTCGGTGACGCCGCTGCCCAGGGCGCCGGCCGGCTGGTCGTGGCTGCCGGCCACCACCAGGCAGCCCGCCGGCAGGCCGAGGCCGTCGGCCGCCCCCCGGCCGAGTTCGCCCACCACCGTGCCCGTCTGCACGGCCGGAGCGAACACGTCGGGGCGCACCTCCGCCCAGGCGCATATCTCCTCGCTGTACTGCCTGGCGTGGATGTCGAACGCCATGGTGCGGGCGGCCATCGAGTAGTCCACGCGGGGTTCGAGCCCCATCTTGTGCTGTGCGAACGCCTCGAAGGTCAGCAGACGCTCCATGCGCGCGTAGAGGTCGGCCTGGTTCTGCTTGATCCACATGAGCTTGACGACGGTGAACATCTGGCTGGGGGGCTGGCCGCAGATGCTCATGATGGCAGCGGGGTCTTGATCGGCGATCCAGCGGTCGAACATCCCCGAGGTGCGGTTGTCTGCCCCCAGGATGCTGTTGCCCAGCACGTGCCCGTCCTTGCCCACCGGGACGGCGGCCTCGCCGAGCACGCTGATGGCCA
>LJUF01000308.1:1698-5527 GCA_001303665.1 Phycisphaerae bacterium SM23_33
GGGGTCGGCGCCGCTGCCGGCCGCCGCTTCGGTCACCGCCTCGCGCACGCGCCCCCAGACCTGCTCGGGGTCCAGCTCCAGCCACCCCGGCCGCGGATGCAGCATGGGGTATTCGCGATAGGCGCTGGACAGCATCGCGCCGCCCTCGTCGAAGACGGTCGCCTTCGTGCCCGTCGTGCCGATGTCCAGACCCATCAGGCTCATGTAGCGCCTCCCTGTGCATCGCGCCCTGCTGGTTTGGCCCGGCAAGCCCGGGAGGGTTAGGTTAACCCTCGTCCGCTGGCGTTGCAACGGTCCGAGGGCGGGCGGCCCGGCGTGCTGGCGGGCGGGCAGGCGGCCCGGGTCCGGCGCGTTTGAAAAGCTCTTGACAACATCGCGGCATTCCCTTAGAATCCCCCAGCGCTTGCCCGAAATGCTGACAGGGCAACGGTTTCCAACTCGCATTCTCGGCATCCAAGGCGAAAGGGGCTTCGTCCGTGGCTAATCGAACCGTCACCAAGCGGGAGCTGTGCGAGCGGATAGCGAAGCAGACCGGCTATGCGCAAGTCATCGCCAAAGAGGTCGTCCAGATGTTCCTGGATGAGATAATCGCCGAACTCGCCAAGGGGAACCGGATGGAGTTCCGCAACTTCGGCGTGTTCGACACCAGGCTACAGCCGGCTCGCAAGGCACGGAACCCGCGCACGGACGAAGTCGTTGACGTGCCGGCCAAGGCGGTCGTCTGCTTCAAGGTCGGCAAGGACATGCAGGAGGAATCGCAGAGCGCGCTGGCCATGCTGCTGGAGTCCGACGACCAGTAGCCCGGGGGGCAGACACAAGGGGGGCGTCGCGGTTGGGGCCTGCGACTCACGGCGAGTCGGCGGGCCCGTCTTGTGAGGGCGGCCGCCGCAGGTCCGGTTCGCGGCGTCGGGCGCTGGCCAGCTCCAGCAGGATGATGACCAGCACCACAGCGCCCGCCTGGACGGCCGGGATGAAGACGCGCCAGGTCGAAGACCCGTAGGGGATCGTGGCCCCCGGGGAAGTAGCCACCACCATCAGTCCCACCGTCAGCAGCACCATCCTGTCGCTCATCCCCAGCCGCATGAGCCGGTGCGACATGTGGCTGCGGTCTCCCTCCAGCAGGGGCCTGGCCTTGTGCACGCGGATCGCCAGCACGCTGAGCACGTCGTAGAGCGGCACCGCGAAGATCACCAGCGGCACGAGCACGGGGAAGAACGGGTTCACGTGCCGCCCCGTCAGGAACGACGTGAGGATGGTGGCGATGGCCAGCATGTAGCCGGTGTACATGGAACCCATGTCGCCCATGAAGATGGAGGCGGGCGGCAGGTTGAACAGCAGGAAGCCGAGCACCGCGCCCAGCAGCGCCAGCAGCATGCCGGCAATGAAGTGCTGGCCCGTCTGGAGGCTCAGCACCAGCAGCGCCCCGCCCGTCAGGAAAGCCACCAGGCCGCTCTGGCCGTCCATGTTGTCCAGCAGGTTGAAGCTGTTCACCATCAGCACGATCCAGACCGCCGTGAGGGCCACCTGCACCCAGCCGACCTGGATGAACAGGGTCACCCGCACTTCCGGGACGAGGGCCACGACGCCGGCGATGATGAACTGCGCCAGCAGCTTGTAGGGGGGGGTGAAGCTCCTTACGTCGTCCCAGAGACCCAGCGTCGCCATGGCCAGTCCGCCCGCCATCACCTTCAGCAGCAGCGGCAGTCGGCTCGCGGCCGCCGCGATGTCCTCCTTGAGCAGTTCCGGCACGGTGAACAGCGAGGGATCGGCTCGCCAGAGGTGACTCAGCAGGCCGGCCGCCAGCACCGGGAGCGCGGACGCCAGGAAGATGGCGAAGCCCCCGCCGAGCGGCACGGCGCCCCTGTGCTGCTTGCGCCCCCCCGGCAGGTCCGTGAACGCCAGCCGGGGCGCGACCTTGCGGGCCACCCAGGTCAGGACGATCGAGACGGCGAACGCGATGCAGAACGTGGCTGCCAGCACGGCGCGCATCGGAAGCACTCCCCAGCGGGACCATGCATACGATAAGGCCCCGGCCCACCGCGCGCAAGAACCGTCGGCCGGGACTCGCGGCCCTCAGAACTCCAGTTCGCTCCCGGCGGCCACGTCGCAGAAGCTGTCCGGGAACTCCTCGGCCAGCCCGCTGCGGAACTCCGTGCAGTGGCAGGGCGCCAGGAACGGCGTGCCGCGCAGGGCCTCGAACCGGTGGAAACCGTGGAACCCTCCCAGCACGCCGTAGAGCGGCTTCGTCGAGCGGATCGCATACATCAAGGCGTCCACCCCCGGATGCGCGCAGCCGGTGATCAGCACCACGCCCCGTTCCGTGTCCAGCCACACGGCCTGCTCGCTGATCCTCCGGCCGACCGGCCCCGTGCTGTGCACGCCCGGTGCGACCTCACAGGCATCCGCGACCTCCCGGACCTCCGCGCGCGCCCGCACGCTCCGCCTGGTCTCGGGGCTGAAGGAAGGCAGCAGGTAGACGGTGGTCGGGCCGCCGCCCCCTGCCGCGTAGGCCACGCCGCCTGTGTGGTCCCAGTGGTCGTGTGACAGCACCACCTTGTGCAGGTCTGAGGGGTTCACACCCGCCGCCCCCATGTTGTGCTCGAGGACGGCCGGGTCGGCGCCGGTGTCGAACAGGACGGCTTCCTCGCCCTGGACCAGGCAGGCGAACCCCCAGTCGGCCCGGTAGCCTTCGAGGGCCCGGTTGTCGTAGAGAATCCGGATTTTCATACAGATCCCTCCCGCACCAAAGCCTGGAGCGAACGGGAGTATACACATTGTCCTGGGTGGGTAAAACCGCAAAAAACGGGCCGCCCTTGCGGCCTGCGCGCCGTTGCTGTAAGACGGCGGCCTGACACGTCCATTCCCTGCTGCTCGAAGCGGGATTGCCGGCCCATGGCGAAGTGCCCCGTAGTGAGACACGGCCCGTTGCCGGGCGTCGAGCAGGTGGCCGACCTGCTTCGCGCTGCCGAGTTCCGCCCTTTTCCCCGCGCCGCCGACCGGGCGGCGTGGTCGGCGGTGGCCGCGAGGCCGTGGGTCGAGAGGTCCGTGCCGGGTCTGCTTGAGGCGGCCGAGAGGGCGGCCGAGGCCGGCCCGCCGGTTGTCAGGGCCACCGACTACCTCGACTTCATCCGCACCGGCTTTCGCACCGCCCACAACGCTTCGGCAGGGGGCCGCACGGGCGTGCTGGGCGTCCTGACCGCCGCCGAGTGTCTCGAGCACAAGGGCCGCTTCCTGGACGCGCTGCTCGACTTCTCGTGGGCGCTGGCGGAGGAGACGTCGTGGATCATGCCGCCGCACCTGCCCCGCCGCGAGGGCTGGGTGCTGCCGGACGTCGAGCATCCGATCATTGACCTGCGCGTCGCCGGCGTGGGGCGGCAACTGGCGGAGATGTCCTACCTGCTGGGGCCCGAGATGGACGCCGTCACGCCCATGTGGCGCAAGGGCATCAACGCGGCCATTCGCCGACAGGTCATTGAGCCCTACCTGGGCGGCAGCCATCACTGGGAGACGGGCACGCACAACTGGAACGCCGTCTGCACCTGCGGGGTGGTCGCCTCCGTGCTGCTGGCCGATTTCGACACGGACACGCGCGCCCGCGTGCTCCAGAGGGCGCTCGGCGCCGTCCCGCACTTCCTGAGCGGCTTCACCGACGACGGGGGGTGCAGCGAGGGGCCCGGCTACTGGGCCTACGGCATGACCAACTACGCGGCGCTCGCCTACTACGCCCACGGCGCCACCGGCGGGGCCCTTGACCTGCTGGCCGACCCCCTGGTGCGGCGCGTCTTCGCCTATCCCACGTGCGTCGTGCTCACGGGCCGGCAGGTGGCGA
>LJUF01000309.1 GCA_001303665.1 Phycisphaerae bacterium SM23_33
AGTTCGGCGACCTGGTCAGCGAGGGGAACATGGCGCTGCTGCGGGCGATTGACAAGTTCGACGTCTGCAGGGGTTTCAAGTTTTCCACCTACGCCTGCCGGGCCATTCTGAAGGCCTTCCACCGGCTGGCGACCAAGATCGGGACGTACCGCGAGCGCTTCCCGACGGAATACGACCCGGAGATGGAGGGCAGCGACGAGGTCGAGCGCCGGCACGTGGATCAGCGTGACCTGGCCGTGGAGGATGTGCAGCGAGTGCTGATCCGTAATGTCGCCGGGCTCTCGGACGTGGAACGGGCCATCATCGGTGCCCGCTTCGCCGTCGACGGGTACCATCAAGCCAAGACCCTCGAGCAGGTGGGCAGGATGGTGGGCCTGTCCAAGGAGCGGGTCCGCCAGGTCCAGAACGAGGCCCTGGCCAAGCTCCGGGCGGCGCTGGCAGAAGTGGCAGCGTGAGCTGAGGCGGCGGACGTTCCCGCCTGGCCAGCCGCGTCATTCTGGGCGGCACTCTTCCTGGGGCCGGAACCCTAAGGACGGGTGGGTATTCCGGGGCCGTCACATCTGCTATATTAAGGGACGCCGTTTGGACGGCGGGGCGGGAGGCGTGTACTTTCGCCAGGTGCCGCCGCGAGAAAAGGTACTTGCCGCACCCGGCTTTTTTTGCACTGGGCCTGGGGCCCTTGAGTGCAGGTGGGCACAAATGTCACGGTCGGACCGCACATGACCGCAGACAACCGCAGGCTGGTGGTCCTGAGCCTGGATGGGGTCCCTCATGGCCTGCTGCTCCGGCTGATGGAGCAGGGCCGGATGCCCACGCTGGCGCGCCTGTGCGAGGAGCATGGCCGGCCGCGGACGATGCGATCCGTCCTGCCAACCGTCTCCTGCGTGGCCTGGACGTGCTATGCCACCGGGCGAAATCCCGGCAAGCACGGCATCTTCGGCTTTGTGGACCGCCGGACCGGGACGTACGAGCTGGGCTTTCCCAATGCAGCCAACGTGCGCGGGCCCAACCTCTGGGAGATCCTGTCCGGACACGGCAAGAAGGTGTTCGGCATGAACGTTCCGGGCACGTACCCCCCCCGGCCGGTCAATGGCATCCTCATCGGCGGTTTTCTGGCCCCGTCACTGTCGAAGGTCGCGTATCCGGCCGAGGTGGGCGGCTACCTGGAAGGCATCGGCTACCGGATCGATTCGGATGCCGCCCTTGCCCGCCAGTCCAAGGAAAAAATGCTGGAGGACCTGGACGTGACCCTCAGCCGCCGGGCCGAGGCGATCCTGCATTTCCTCCAGCAGGACCGGTGGGACTTCTTTCACGCCCACATCATGGGGACGGACCGGATCAACCACTTCCTGCTGCGGCAGGTGGCGGAGGGCCATCCGCGGCTGGCCCCCGCATTCTACGATTACTACGGCAGGGTCGACGCCGTAGCAGCCCGGCTGCTGGAGGAGATCGGCTCCGACAGGCCGCTGATGATCATCTCGGATCACGGTTTCTGCCCGATTCGGTACGAGGTGCAGTTGTCCCGCTACCTGGTGGAGGCAGGCTGGACCGTCCCCACGGAGCGGGTGACCGGCCCGCTGTCGATTGACCCGGCGCGGTCCAAGGCCTTCTGCCTGATCCCGGGTCGGATTTACGTGAACGTTCGGGGGCGGGAAGCCGCTGGCTGCGTAGCACCGCAGGAGTATCAGCACGTTCGCCAGGAGATCGCCGATGACCTTTTGGCTCTGCGCGACCCGCAAGGCCGGCCGGTGATCCGGGCCGTGCTGAAGCGCGAACAGGTGTACTGGCCCAGCGGCAGCCAAGGCCCGGACGCGTCGGCGGCCTTGGCGCTGGGCCTGCCGCCGTTCGGCATGGGGCCGGACCTGCTGGCCATCCCTCACGATGGCTACGACCTGAAGATGGGGCTGGCGGCCCCGGAGCTTTTCCTCAACACGCAACTGGAAGGAATGCACACGTATTCTGACGCGTTTTTCCTCGGCCGGGGCGTCGAGCCGCCGGAGGGCGACCTGGAAATTCGGCAACTGGCCGGCGCGATATTGCAGAAACTGTCCGTGCCGGTCCCGCAGGAGCTGGACCTGGCCGCCGTGGCGCCGCCGGTCGCAGCCGCCTAGTGCCGGGAGATACGGATCAACGTGGACAAACTCGACGAGCTTGAGAACCAGAGCATCTACCTCATTCGGGAAGCCTACTACCATTTCCGCAAGCTGGCGGCGATGTGGTCGATAGGCAAGGACTCCACCACCCTGCTGTGGCTGTGCCGAAAGGCGTTCTTCGGGCGCGTGCCCTTTCCCGTGCTGCACATCGACACGAGCTTCAAGTTCGAGCAGATATACCGGTTCCGCGACGAGTACGCGCGAAAGTGGAAGCTGAAGCTGCTCGTGGCCCGGAACGAGCAGGCCCTGGCCCGGGGCGTCAATTCCGAGAACAACAAGCTCCAGTGCTGCACCGAGCTGAAGACCAACGCCCTGAAGCAGGCCATCGCCAGGCATGGTTTTGACGGTCTGCTTCTGGGCATTCGCCGGGACGAGCACGGCATCCGGGCGAAGGAGCGGTACTTCTCCCCGCGCGACGGGCAGTTCAAGTGGAATTATCAGGATCAGCCGCCGGAGCTGTGGGACCAGTACAAATCGCGAACGGCCGGCGACACCCACATCCGCATCCACCCCCTGCTGCACTGGACCGAGAAAGACGTCTGGCGGTACGTCAAGCGGGAGGATATCCCGTTCGTGGAGCTATATCGGGCCCGCGACGGGAGGCGTTACCGCAGCATCGGCTGCCAGACCTGCTGCAGCCCCGTGCCGTCGCAGGCGGCGACCGTGGACGACATCATTGCCGAGCTGGAAACATCCACCGCCGGCGAGCGCGAAGGCCGGGCACAGGACAAGGAAGACGCCTACACCATGCAGAAGCTGCGGGCCCTGGGTTACATGTGATCGGCCGCCACCGCGGCGGCGGGAGAAACGATGCCCCGGGAATATCTGAAGTTCGTCGTGGTGGGCAGCGTGGACCACGGCAAGAGCACCCTGATCGGCCGGTTTCTCTATGATACCGGCTCGCTGGGCGAGGCCCAGTTGCAGGTCATCCGCGAAGTCTGCCGCGGCCAGGGCCAAGAGGTGGAGTTCGCTTTCGTTCTGGACCACCTGGCCGAGGAGCGTTCGAAGAGGATTACCATCGACACGGCCCAGACCTTCTTCAGCAGTGGCACCCGCGATTACGTGATCATCGACGCCCCCGGCCACAAGGAGTTCGTCAAGAACATGATTACCGGCGCCTCGCAGGCCTCCGCGGCGATGCTGCTGCTGGACGTGCATGAGGGGCTGCGCGAGCAGACCCGCCGGCACGCGTACATGGTGAGCCTGCTGGGCATCAAGCAGCTCATCGTGGTCCTGAACAAGATGGACCGGGTGGGCTACGCCCGGGGCGTCTTTGAGGACATGTCCAGACAGATCGGCTCCCTGCTGGAGGAGGTGAGGATGGGGCCTCTGGCGATCATTCCGGCCTCGGCATTGACCGGCGACAATATCGTCCGCCGTTCGCAGCAGATGCCGTGGTACGCAGGCCCGACGGTCGTCGAGGCCCTGGACCTGCTGCAACCCCGGATTACGGACGAAAGCCTGCCGCTGCGGCTTCCGGTGCAGGACGTCTACGAGATCGAAGGCCAGCAGCTCGCCGTCGGCCGGCTGGCCTCCGGCAGCGTCAGCACCGGCCAGAAGGTGAGAATCTGCCCGACCGGTGAGTGCGCCGAGGTTGACACCCTCAGGAAGTTCGAGGGGCCGATTGCCGCGGCCGCGGCCGGCTGTCCAGCTCGCTTGCGGCCAGCGTCTTCTGGATGGCCGAGGCGCCCCTCAAACGCGGCGAACGGGTCGCCCTGCGCCTGGCCACCCAGGAGATCCCCTGCACCGTCGAGAAGATTGCCGACCGGATGGACTCGGGCAGCCTGGAAGTGCTGCAAGCCGACGCCGCCGAGCTGGCCAACACCGAGGTGGCGGAGGTCACGCTGGCCGCGGAACGGCCAATCCATTACGATCGCTTCTCCCGAATCGCCGAAATGGGACGCCTGGTCCTGATGCGGGGTGCCGACATCGTGGCCGGGGGCATGGTGCCTTAGCGCGGCTGGTGAATCTCGTGGCCGCAGGGCCCGGTCTTTTATGGAGCGTGAGCGATGCAAGGAAGCCGGAGCAAGCTCCTGGTCATGGGCTTCGACGGGCTTGACTACGAACTGTTCAAACAGCGCGGCCCTGCCGGGTTGGAGGTCCTGCCGCTGTACAGCCCGGTTCCGGTGACTGGGCCGGCTTGGACCAGCATCTATACCGGAGACAGCACCACCACGCACGGCGTCCGCAACGTGTACGGGCTGGAGACCCGCCGGCGGTACGCACGGAACGAGCTGCTGCACTGGGTGGGCTGGTACGGCCACCAGCTCTTCCGCCTCTTGCGGTTCAAGCCGCTGCACCGCCGCTACGTGACCCGCGCCAGGACCCAATCCAAATACATATGGGACACGCTCAGCGCCGCCGGCGTTCGCGTGAAGGTGGTCGCCATGCCCATTACCTGTCCCGTGCGGAAGGTGAATGGAATCCACGTGGGAGGTTTCCCTGTCGTCACCCGAAAGGCGTGGTGCTATCCCGCGGAGCTTTCGGAGAAGGTGCCGGCAGACTACCCGAAGTGGTGCGACATCATCCACTGCTTCCAGGACCCGGAGCTTCATTCCCACCGGCACTGGAAGAGGCGGCTTAAGGCCATGGGCTTGGAGGGGCCGAAGAAGACCCTCGCGGAAAACACCGAAAAGCTGGCCGCCTTTTTCCTGTCGCTGCCCGGCGCCGACCTGGAGATGATCCAGTTCTCCTTCATTGACCGGCTGGGGCATGTCTTTGGGATGGGAGGGGCTCCGGAGGAGTTCTGTTACGACATGGTCTTGAGACTGATCCGAAACGTGGGCGACGCCGTCCGGCCGGAGGCGATGATGGTCATTTCCGACCATGGTTTCCAGGGCGACGCTCACACGGATTACGGGGCCTTGGGGTTGGGCGGGACGATTCGCGACCTGATTCACCTGCCCGCCGGGTACACGCCCACCGTCCTGGACGTCGCCCCGACCATCGGCGGGCTCTTCGGTGTGCCGCACTTGTGCGAGGGCAACGACCTGACGGGCGTGGGGCCGTACGTCACCCGCCCGCGCGAAGAGGACGAACGCGAAAAGGCCGACATCATGGGACGCCTGCGCGAGCTTGGCTACCTGTGAGTTTCGCCGCCCGCGCCATCGGCGGGGTGCCGCGGGGGGTGAACGGTTGCCTTCCTTGAATCCGGTATTCTCACCCGACGGGATTCGGTAGAATGGCCGCGCCATGGCCAGGACGTTCGTTCGGGTATCCCTGGGGACGAAGTTTCGCGTGCTCTTCGCAATGGCGGTGGCGGCCGTCATCGCGGTGTCGCTGGGGGTGCCATGGTATTTCACGGAGCGGCTGGTGGACCAGGCGGCCGAGCAGGCGGCCGAGCAGATCACCCAGCTCGGGCTGGAGGAATGGGTGCAGCGGCATCCGCCCTGGTACCAGACACGCTCGGCCTCCACCCAGCCGGGCCTGGAGGAACGGGTGCAGGGGCGCCAGGTTGAGCCGCGCCCGAAAAGCGACATTGCGGATTACTTTGCGGCCGGGGGCCGCGGCCGCCGGGGGCCGACCTTCGTGCCGCTGACGCTGGCTGGCCAGGCCCAGCGGCTGGATGAGGCCGCCCGGCGCGCGGTCGAGCAGCGCCTGCGGACCATGGCGGTCCTGCCGGCGGAGGACGAGGAAGGCCGGCGTCTGTACCGGTGCTTTCGCGCGGCCCGGGTGACGGCGGCCTGCGCTCGCTGCCACGACGGGGTGGCCGCTGAGGCGTTTCAGCCCAGCCAGTTTGTCGGGCTCATCGACGTGACCATGCCCCCGCCCACGGGCACGCTGATCTGGTGGTCGCGGTGCATGTTCATCCTGGGCGGGACGCTGGCGGCGCTGCTGGCGTTCGTGGCTTTCTATTTCATCACCCGGCAGATTATCCTCACCCCGGTGCGCAAGCTGCGCGACCTGGCCGACGACGTCGCCGACGGTGACCTGACCAAGCGGGTCGACCTCACCACGGGGGATGAGTTCGAGCGCCTCGGCCGGCGGTTCAATGAGATGCTCGACGCCATCACCACCCAGCAGGACAAGCTCCGCCAGGCCAACCGGGCGCTGGACCTGCGCTTGGGGGAGCTGGCCGAAGCCAACGTCGCCCTGTACGAGGCCAACCGCATCAAGAACGAGTTTCTGGCCAACGTCTCGCACGAGCTGCGGACGCCGCTGAACAGCATCATCGGTTTCGCGGAGCTGCTGGCGGAGACCGACGACGAGAAGCGCCGCCGCCACGCCACGCACATTCTCACCTCGGCCCGGATGCTGCTGGGGATCATCAACGACCTGCTGGACCTGGCCAGGATCGAGGCCGGCAGGACCGAGGTGCGGTACGAGAAGGTGTCCATCACCGACCTGTGCGAGACGCTCACCCAGCTGGTCCGCCCGCTGGCCGACAAGAGCCGCCTGCGGCTGAGCCTGGAGTTGGCCCGGGAAATCCCCATCGTGCGGACCGACCCGGGAAAGGTGCAGCAGATTCTTTACAACCTGCTGTCCAACGCCATCAAGTTCACGCCACCCGGGGGAGCGGTGACGCTGTCGGCCTGGCCGGTGGCGGCGGCGGACTCGTCGCTACAGTCCGATTCCGTGGCCGTCAGCCTGGCCGACACCGGGCCGGGCATCCCCGCCGCCGATCAGCAGCGGATCTTCGAGAAGTTCTACCGCATGGACAACGTCATGATCCGCGAGCAC
>LJUF01000040.1 GCA_001303665.1 Phycisphaerae bacterium SM23_33
GGCAGGGAGAGCTTCGGCCGCGGGTTGAACCCCCGCGAGTACGTCAGCGGCAGTTGGGCCCTGGCGGCGGCGCGCTCCATCAGCCGCACCACGTCGTGATGGGACAAAAACCGCGCGTCGCCATCCACGGCGAACCCTACCGCCCATCGCGTCGGCAAGTTCGTTGACGTCCTTTCTCTGTCCCCGTCGGGCCGGGCCCGACCCGGTCGCCTGCACGCATGCAGGGACGTCGTTTTGTGTCTCCACCGTTCGATCGGGGGTCGCCCCGGCCCGGCGGCCACGGTCAATATGCCTCCGGCATGACCTGGCGGGACTGGTCGCGCAGGTAGCTGACGATCTGCTTGTCGTTGTCGAAGGCCATTACGGTCCTGGCCACCCGGCGGGCGTGTTCCATCGTCATCGAACGGACCAATTGCTTGACTTCGGGTATCGCCGGCGGGGCCACCGAAAGCGTCCGCAGCCCCATGCCGATCAGCAGCAGCGTGTATTCCGGCTGTCCGGCCATCTCCCCGCACAGGCTCACGCCCAGGTCGTGGCGCTGCCCGGCGCGGATCACTTCCTTGATGAGTCTCAGCACGGCCGGGTGGGCGGGCGTGAACAGCGGCGCCACCCGCTCGTTGGCCCGGTCCACCGCCAGGGTGTACTGGATCAGGTCGTTGGTGCCGATGGAGAAGAAGTCCACTTCCTCGGCCAGTTGGTTGCACATCAGGGCCGCCGAGGGCACCTCCACCATGATGCCCACGGGCACGTCCCGGCGGACCTCGATGCCTTCCTCCTCCAGGTCCTCCATCACGTCGCGCAGGATCATCTTGGACTGCCGCAGCTCCATGACGCTGGTGATCAGCGGGAACATGATGGCGAGGTCGCCCTGCAGGCTGGCCCGCAGGATGGCCCGCAGTTGGGTCTTGAACAGCTGCAGGTTCTGGAAGCAGAAGCGGATGCTGCGGCAGCCCAGGAACGGGTTGCGCTCGGGCACGGGGGAGCGTTCCTGGGTGTACTTGTCGGCCCCCAGGTCCAGGGTGCGGATGACCAGCGGCCGGCCCTGCATCTCGTGGATGACCTGCATGTACGCCTGGTAGTGGTCTTCCTCGGTGGGCTCGACCTCCCGGCCCAGGTACAGGAACTCGGTGCGGTACAGCCCGATTCCCTGCCCGCCCTTGGCGATGACGGTGGCCGCCTCGTGGGGGAACTCGATGTTGCCCAGCAGCACCACCTCGTGCCCGTCGAGGGTGATGGCCGGCAGGTTGACCAGCCGGTCCAGGCTCAGCTCGAACTCGGCGATGCGTTCGACGTACTGGCGGTGCTGTCGGATGGTGGCCTCGTCGGGGTTGATGATGACCACGCCGCGGTTGCCGTCGATGATGACGGTGTCCCCGGCGTTGACCGAGGCGGTGACGTCGTTGAGCCCGACCACCGCGGGGATGCCCAGGGCCCGGGCGACGATGGCGGTGTGGCTGGTGCGGCCGCCGGCGTCGGTGGCCAGCCCCAGGACGTGGCGCCGGTCCAGGTTGGCCGTCTGGGAGGGCGTCAGGTCGTGCGCCAGCACCACCACCTCCTCTTCCAGGCGGGCGAGGTCTTCCCGGCTCTGCCCGATCAGGTGCCGGAGGATCCGCTTCTCGATGTCGTACACGTCCTTGACCCGGTCGGCCAGGTACTCCGGCATCTGCAGGAATTCCTTGGCGTAGCCGCGGAGCACGTCGGCCACCGCGAACTCGGCCGTCACGCTGTCGGACCGGATGAGCTTCCGGATCTTGTTCTGGAGGGACCTGTCGTCCAGCAGGGCCAGGTGGAAATCGAAGATGGCGGCGGTTTCGGACCCCAGCCGCCGGCGGGCGCGGTCGCGCAGCTCGGCCAGGTCCTGCCGGGAGCGCGTGACGGCCTGGTCCAGGCGCCGCACCTCCTGCTTGATCCGCTGGGGGCTGACGTGCCGCAGCGGGATGCGGTAGTCCTCGGCGTCGAGGACCACGGCCTGGTTGATGGCCACGCCGGGGGAGACCGCGATGCCTTTCTTGATTTCCATGCCGCGGTTGTCTTTCCACCTGCCCCGCCGGCGCCTGCGGGGGGCTAGCCTTGGGCGAAGCTGGAGCTGATCAAGGCCACCAGCTTCTTGACGGCCTGGGCGGCGTCGGTTCCCCGGGCCCGGATGCGCAGCACCGTGCCGGGTCCGGCCCCGAGGGTCAGCATCGCCGCCACGCTCTTTCCGTCCACGGTCAGGTCGCCTTTGACGACCTCAACCTTGGACTGGAACCTGTTGGCCAGTTGCACGAATTCCGTCACCGGTCGGGCGTGAAGCCCGTGCTCGTTGGTCACGGTTACTTTGACTTCATGCGTGTTCAATCCTTGCCACAACTCCGCTGCCTCGCGCCGGCCGCCCTAGGCGGCCGCCTCGGCCCTGCCCGGGACGCGCGTCCGCCCGGCCGGGCGGACGCTCAGGCCAGCTCGTCCGCTTCCTTAATCAGATCGGCAATGGACTCCACCGTCTCGCATTGGCGGAGAAACTTTCGGAAGATGTCGCTCTGCACGTGCTTGAAGATGGTCTCCATGGCCTGGAGGTGCTCATCGGGCTTATCGGGGTTGGACAGCAGCAGGATGACGATGTACACCGGCTTGGAGTCCAGGGCGCTGAATTCGATGCCCTTGGTCGAGCGTCCGATGGTTCCCACGACCTTCCGCACCGACTTGATCTTTGCGTGGGGCAGCGAGATGCCCCTGCCGATGCCGGTGGTGGCCTGGTTTTCGCGGCCCAGGACGGCCGCCACGGCCTCTTTGACGCTGCGCTTGGAGATGGCCCCGGCACTGGCCAGGGCGGAGACCAGCCGTTCGATGGCCTCGTCGCGCGTCGCCGCGTCCAGCTCGGCGATGATCGCGTCCGCGACGATGATGTCCGACAATTTCATTTTGTACTCCCGAACGTCCTGTCCCGGCCTGCGGCGCCGGGGCGAGGGTCTGGGTCACTGCTCCGGCGGCCTCTCCGGGACCATGGTTTGATCGTGCCCGGGCGCCTGCCGGTCGCGGACCCGGTCCTTGTGCCGGCGCAGTTGCTGCTTGAGCTTGTGGATGCACTGGTCCACGCAGGCGTACATGTCGCTGCCGCGCTGTCGGGCGATAAAGACGGCCTTATGGCTGGCGGAGGCGACGATTTCCACCAGGTGGTCACCTGCGTCCAGGTCGAGGGTGATAACGGCCGACTGGAGGCCGTTGAAGAGGCGGGGTAGCCGGCTCGCCTTTTCCTGGGCGTAGCTTCGCATCGCGTCCGTCACTTCCATGTGGCGCACCACTACGGATACGTTCACGAGCCCTTCTCCTGTGTTTCCTATTCGCCGCCGGCCTCTGTGCCTCCGGCGACGTGTTCTTCGGCTATGATGCGTTCTTCCGATGCGGGCAGGGTGCCGCGGGCGGCCTGGGGCGACTGCTTCAGCCGCTGGGCGGGGGGGATGAGCACCCCGCCGCTGACGGTGAAGCGCAGGGCCTCGTCCATGCTGATGGGCAGGTCGATCACCTCCTCGCGCCGCACGGTGATGGTGTATCCCGTCACCGGCGTGGGGGAGGAGGGGATAAAGACCGTCACCAACTCGGACCCCAGCGCCTGGGCCAGCCGGCGCATGCCGACGCCGGTGACGAACCCCAGCGACCAGACTCCCTTGCGCGGGTATTCCACCGCCACCACCCGGGAAAACGCCAGCTCCTTCTCGCTCAGCAGGAAGTCGGTGACCTGCTTGACGCTGGGGTAGATCTGCTTCACCAGCGGGGCCCGCATCATGCCTCGGTCGATCATTCTCCACATGCTCCGGCCGACGAAGCTGGCCACGAAGCGCCCGAGCAGGTACACCACGATCACCGCCACGACAAAGCCCACGGCCTGGAGGTACCAGTTCTGCTTCTGGTACCAGATATTCCACAGGGCCGCCTTCTCGGCCTTGCCCCCGCCCTTGGCCAGCACCCAGACGGTGATGATGCCGCCGTTGATCCGCCGCCCGATCTTGTCATTCAGGAAGTTGAACGCCCAGACGATGATGACGATGGTCAACAGGGCCGGCAGGACGGTGGCCAGGCCCCGAAGGAAAAAGCGTCTGAAGTCGCTCCAAAAGCTGGTGGCCAATGGCGACACCTGCTGTCACTCCCCTTCCCAGGGCATCCTTAGTCGGTACCGGCCGAGGCCGTGATTCCCGATGGTTTCCACTCAGCCACGAGCCGCTGGACCGCCGCGTCTGGGCAAGCCCGCCCAGGCCCCCGCTCGGCGTCCTCGAAGCGCCCGCTGGAGCCATTCGAACCACTGCGGCTTCAGTGTAACGGCCCGGAGGCCTGTAGTCAATATTCGCAACCCGCTTGCGCCTGAGCGGCGATGCTTGACATTCTCGCGGCGTTGTCGTAGCCAACAGGGCCGTGCCGCCCGCCGGGCCTGATTCGCACCGGCTGTGGGAATTCTATCGTGCGGGGAGCGCAGATGAAGGTGTTTGTGGTGAATTGCGGCAGCAGCTCGATCAAGTACCGGCTGTTCGACATGGCCGATGAGTCGGTGCTGGCCGGCGGCCTGCTGGAGCGAGTCGGGCAGCCGAACGCCCTGCTGCACCACGTCGCCGGGCAGAAAAGCCGGGACCGCGGGGTCCAGGCGCCCGACCACGGCGCCGGGCTGAAGCTGGTCATCGCCGCCCTGACGGACGCCGAGGTGGGAGTCATCCGCCGGGTCGAGGAGATCCACGGCGTGGGCCACCGCGTCGTCCACGGCGGCGAGCAGATCCGCCAAAGCAAGCTCATTGACCCGGCCGTCATCGAGGTGATTCGCCAAAACTGCGAACTGGCGCCGCTGCACAACCCCCCGAACCTGGCCGGCATCGAGGCCGCCAGGTCGGCCCTGCCGGCCACGCCGCAGGTGGCCGTCTTCGACACGGCCTTTCTTTCCACCCTGCCGCCGCACGCCTTCCGGTACGCCGTGCCGGAAGACTGGTACCGCCGCTACCACGTCCGCCGGTACGGCTTCCACGGCACCAGCCACCGCTACGTAAGCCTGCGGGCCGCCGAGCTGCTGGGCAAGGACCCCCGGCAGGTCAACCTCATCACCTGTCACCTCGGCAACGGCTGCTCCATGACGGCGGTGGCGGCCGGAAAGGCCGTGGACCACTCCATGGGCCTGACGCCCCTGGAGGGGCTGGTCATGGGCACCCGCAGCGGCGACCTGGACCCGGCCGTCATTTTCCACATGGCCCGCCGCGCCGGCCTGTCGCTGGAGCAGCTGGACGAGGCCCTGAACACCCGGTCCGGCCTGCTGGGGGTCTCCCAGGTGAGCAACGACATGCGGGACGTGCTTTCCGCGGCCGCCGGCGGCCGGGAATCCGCCGCCCTGGCCGTGGAGCTGTTCGTCTACCGCCTGGCCAAGTACGTCGGGGCCTACTACGCCATCCTGCCCGGCGTGGACGCGGTGGTGCTGACCGGCGGCATCGGCGAGAATGCCGTTCCGGTGCGGCGGGAGCTGTGCCGGCGGCTGGAGCGGCTGGGGGCGGTGGGGGACCCGCAACGGAACGAAACCACGGTGGGCGGCCAGGCCGGGGCTATCACCACCCAGGATTCGCCCCTGCCGGTGTGGGTGGTTCCCACCGACGAGGAATTGATGATTGCCCGGGACACCCGGGCCCTGGTGCAGGCGGGCGAGTGATTTTTGTTGCGGCACGCGCCGCCGCCTGTGTAAAATCGCCTCCCACGGAGCGATACGCTACTGGGAACAAAGGAGTGAACGTCATGCGAACGGACGTTAAGGTTGGGATCAGCATCGCCGTGTGCCTGGCCATCGTCGCCGGCGTCTGGTATTTCCTCATCCGCGGCCACGGAAAGACCGTCACGGAAGACTTGGCGGCCATCGAAGGAGCGGCCCGGAGGGCGGAAGATACCAACGTCATTGACTTCTCGGTTCCGGCGGAGCGCACCGAGACCACGCCGCCGGCACCCACGGAGATCGAGCCCGGCTACCGCGAGGAAAGGGACAGGACGGAATCCGTGCCCCCGCCGGCCAGGATCGAGGAGGTGGAGGTGGTCCGCCGGGAGACCGAACCCATCCTGCCGAGCAGGCCTCCGGAGCGCGCGGCCGATACCACCCAGATCCGGCCGCCGGTGATGGACACGACGCGTGTCCGCCGAGTGCCCGAGCCGGAGCCCGGACGGACCTACGTGGTGAAGGCCGGCGATAGCTTCTGGTCCATCGCCGAACGCCAGTACGGCAGCGGCGGGCTGGCCGGGCTGATCGCACAGGCCAACCCCAACGTCCCGCCCACCAAGATGCGCCCCGGGATGACGATCGTCATTCCGCCCAAGCCGCTGGGCGGCGCCGCGCCGGCCGCGAGCGGCTCGGCTGCGGGAACGCTGGAGACGGACGCGGGCTTCTACACGGTCAAGGACGGCGATAAGGGGTTCTGGGGCATCGCCGAGGCGGTGTACAAGCACGGCCGGTATTACCCGCTGATCCAGGCGGCCAATCCCGACGTCGATCCGCGAAAGCTGAAGCCCGGCCAGCGGCTGTTGGTGCCGCCGAAACCCGAAGAGCCTGCTGCCTTGGTGGCGGATGTTAGCCCCAGGCCGCGCGGCAGCGGGAAGTCGCCGGCGGCCACGCCGGCGGCCCGGGTCCGGGTTCGCACCGGGGCACCGGTGACGGCGGTGCTGCCCGACGGGCGGGTGTTTGACTGAGGCGCCCGGGACGGCGGGCGGCGGTCGGCGGCGGACGTCAGGGCCGTCCGTGGACGGACTGGGCGGCGCCGGCAGGTGATATTGACATGGCGCGGCGGCCCCGACGGGGCCGCCGCGTCCTTTTTCGGGGAACCAACGGCCCTTCCCGCGCGTCCAACAGGGGGAAGGAAGAATCCGGCGAATGCATTCAGGAGAACGGCCATGAAACGGAAGACGGCGGTGTTGGCAATCGCCGCGGCGATTCTGGCGGCCTGCGAGCTGGCGGCCGGCGACGGCATGATCGTGCCGGTCCGCCCGAGCGCGCGGATCCGCGGCGAGTGGTCGGTCAAGTACCACCACGTCAAGATGAGCGTGCGCGACCAGGTGGCCTCCGTCCACATCGACCAGGAGTTCGTGAACGACTCCGGCGGCGACATGGAGGTGGAGTACCTGTTCCCGGTGCCGCCCGGGGCGGCCATGGACTCCATGACCCTGGTGGTGGACGGCAGGGAGCTGACGGGCAAGCTGATGGAGGCCCAGGAGGCCCGGCGGATCTACGAGGACATCGTCCGCAGGAAGAAAGACCCCGCCCTGCTGGAGTACGTGGGCTACGGGCTGTACCGGACGCGGGCGTTCCCGCTGCAGCGGGGAAAGCCCGCCCACGTGATCACCACCTACACCACGGTGTGCCGGCGCGACCACGACCTGGTGGAGGTCTTCTACCCGCTGAACACGGAGAAGTACTCGGCCAGGAAGATTGACGACGTGGAGGTGACGGTGGACATCAAGGCCAAGGCCGACATCACCCAGGTGTACAGCCCCACGCACGACCTGAACGTTCAGCGCAAGGACGCCCGGCAGGTCATCGTCAGCTACCACGTCAAGGACGAGCTGCCCGACGTGGACTTCCAGGTGTACTACAAGGCCTCCAACGACAAGATCGGCGCCACGGTGCTGAGCCACCGCCCGGACAAGACCCAGGACGGCTACTTCATCGTGCTGGTCTCCCCCAGCCCCAAGACCGCCGCCGAGCACGTCGCCAGCAAGGACCTGGTGGTGGTGCTGGACCACAGCGGCTCCATGGCCCAGAACGGCAAGCTGGACCAGGCCAAGCAGGCCCTGCGCCAGGTGCTGGGCAGCCTGGGCGAGGAGGACCGCTTCAACGTGGTCACCTTCTGCGATGCGGTGGACAAGCTGTTCGCCGAGATGGTGGACGCCACCCGGAAGAACGTGGAGGAGGCCGTGGACAGGCTCGACCGGCTCGAGCCCACCGGCGGGACGAACATCGTCGACGCGGTGACCACGGCGATGGGGCTGTTCGGCAAGGACCACCGGCCGGCGTATATCCTGTTTCTGACCGACGGCATACCCACCGTCGGCGAGCGGAACGAAGGCAAGATCGTGGAGGCGGCCGGGAAGGCCAACGCCCACAACGTCCGGCTGTTCGCCCTGGGGGTGGGCTACGACGTGAACGTGCGGCTGGTGGACAAGCTGGCCCAGGGCAACCGGGGCGTGAGCGATTATGTCAAGCCCAAGGAGCCGCTGGAGGCGAAGGTTTCGGTGCTGTACAACAAGATCAAGCGGCCGGTGATGACCGACGTGAAGGTGGAGTTTGAGGACGTCCGCACCCAGATGACGTATCCGCGGGAGCTGCCGGACCTGTTCGACGGCGGCGAGATCCTGTGGGTCGGGCGGTACGACGACGGCGGCAAGACCACCCTCAACGTCAGCGGCATGCTGGCCGGCAGGAAGCAGAGCTTCGAGTACCCGGTCGTGCTGGCCCAGATCAGCGAGACGAACCAGAACAAGTTCGTGGAGCGGCTGTGGGCGGCGCGGCGGGTGGGCTTTTTGCTGGACGAGATCCAGCTTCACGGGGAGAGCAAGGAGGTGGTGGACGAGCTGGTCAAGCTCAGCAAGACCTACGGCATCATGACGCCGTACACGGCCTTCCTGGCCGATGAGACGGTGGCCCTCGGCCGGCCGGATGACCACCGCCGGCGGGCCGGCGAGGCCGCGGCGAACTTCGTCGCCAAGGGCGGCAGCGGCGTGTATGCCCAGGCCGACGCCAAGGCCCGGCTGGAGCTCCGCGAGGCCAAGCGGGCCTTGCCGGCGGGCGGCCCCGTGCCTTCCATGGCCGGGGAAGCCCGGCAGGGGGTGGCCCAGGTCGGCTGGAGCGACGGAAGGAATTACGACCGCAACGAGCAGGAGCGGCTGGCCAACGTCCAGAACGTTGGCAACCAGACCCTCTTCCGCCGAGGCCAGGTGTGGTACGCACCCGGCACCGAGAAGCTCGACCTGGAGAAGGACAAGGCCAGGATCCAGACCATCCAGCGCTTCAGCGAGGAGTACTTCCAGTTGGTCCGCCAGAACAGCATTGACGAGAACCGGGTGCTGGCCAGCCAGCGGGCCGACGAAGAGCTGGTCATCAAGCTGCGAGGTCAGTTCTACCTGGTCAAGTGACCCGCGCGCCCGCGCGACGCGTGGCTATTGGCCCCCGGCCGCCCCCGGCCGGGGGCTTTGCTTTGGCGGGGCGGCTGCTTCGGCTCACCCGCTGCCGGCTGTCTCCGCGCGGTGCCGCCGGACCAGCAGCACGACGACGTATGCCAGCAGCAGCACGTACAGGACGGTCATCAGCAGGGCGTGGCTTTCGCTGATGCGAAGCAGCGGGTAGGCCAGGATGAACAGGGCGAAGAACCCCACCGTCCCCAAGGCCACGGCCCGGTCGGAGAACGCGAACTCCATCAGGGCCATCACCGCGGTCAGTGCGGCCGCGGATATGGCCAGTCCCACGGCCAGGCCCAGCGAGTCGGCCAGGTGCCCGGTGAGGAGGTAGTGCAGGTGATAGCCCAGCCCCAGCAGGGCCAGCGGCACCCAGCGGACTCCAAGCCCGGCCACCACGCGGGTGACCAGGACCATGCTGAGCATCAGCACTAGCCCCCAGGGGGCGGCCGCGAGGATTCGGCCGACGTAGTAGCCGGCCTGGGTCTTCTTGGGGACGATCAGCCCCATGCCGAGTCGGGTGAAGGCGCCGTCGAGTTTCCATTCCAGCAGCGTGTCCTCGCCCCGGGCCTGCGTGAGCGTCGGCGTCATGCAGCCGATGGGGTAGTTGATGTCGCCCTCGCCGATGCCCTGGCAGAGCATGCGGAGCTTGTAGTTGCGGAGCTCGCGGCCGGCGCCGGGCTCGAATCGCAGGTAGTCCATGCCCCGGCTGTGATAGCTGACGACCACCTCGTGCTCCAGGCCGGGGGCCATGGGCAGGCCCCAGGTCAGCTTCTCGCCGGCGGCCACCACCTGGCTCCGGGGCGGCTGGCCGTCCACGGACACGGTCAGCTGGTCCACCAGCCCCTGCCCGGCCGGCAGGGGGAAATTGAACACCGCCTTCACGTCCCGGCCGGAGAAATTCACCACGCGATATTTGAGCCGCCAGTTGGTCTCGAAGCAGGGATACCAGGCCGAGCCCTTCCTGCGATAGTTCATCCACACCGTCACCTCGTGGTCGGTTTCGGCGACGGGGTTGCCGGGGACGGTGTGCTCCACCTCCTGCTTGCGGAAGCCGATGGGCTGGGTGGCGGCCTTGAGCTTCTCGCCGTCCAGCTCCAGTCCGTCCTTGTCGTAGAAATGGGTGGTGTAGTAGGCCAGCTGGGCCTGCATTTCGCCCTGGACGTGCGGCCGGCCCCAGATGGTCTTGACGGCCTCGTGGTTGCGCTGGCTGACCCCGCCGCGGAGGCGGGTGAACTCCTCGGCCGAAAAGCGCAGGTGCAGGCAGATGACGGCCAGCGCGGCCAGCCCCACCAGGACCTTCAGCAGGTCTCCCAGCCCGCCCACGATGAGGCCGGTCCAGCGCTCGGGGCGGTCCTGCCGCCGCCGGCGCAGCCACCGGATGAGGCTGCCCAGCAGCACCGCCGCGACCAGCACGGCCAGGGCCGCCAAGGCGATCTTCTGGATCGGCGCGGACTGAAACCGCGACAGGACGCGAGAAAGGTAGGAGAACATCCGAAACTCCCGGCCATCCGTGGCCAGTCCCAGACCACACAACCTCCCGTATTGGCCTTATCGGCGGGGCGGGTGAGAACTCTTCAAGGATTTTCCGCCGACGGCGCGGTCGGCCGGGGGCTATTTGACGCTGAGCATGGCCTTCTTCAGGGCCTCGGCCTTGGGCTGGACGGCCTGGGCCTTTCCCCCGGCCTCCGCGATGAGCACCTGGCGGCCGGGCACGAAAACGGCCAGCATGTAGGTGAACATGGTTCCCTTCTGCTCGGTGGCGAAGCTCAGCAGCTTGCCGGGCCGGCCGGCCTGGGACTGAATCGCCTCTTTGCCCGCCAGCTTGTAGCCCCTGAAGCCGACCAGCTCGTTCTTGACGGCCTCCGACCAGAACTCCAGCGTGCCCTGCCTGGGGTTGTCGTGGCTTCGCAGGGCCAGCACCACCCCGTCGGCCGAGACGGCCCGCATCTGGTGCAGCCCGCCCGGCTCGTCCACGCGGACGAAGCCGGCGGGAAGGTCCATGGCCGGCTGGCAGCCCGCGGCTGCGGCCGCAACCGCAAGGGCCCAGAGTAGGCTTGTGCACTTCATGGGGTCTTCCTTTCCTTAGAACAGGCCGGGCCGGCCCTCGAAGCTCGTCAGCTCCTTCAGTCCCAGCGTCCGCAGCCACCAGAACGGCAGGACCACCTTCAGCTCGCCGGGGGCCTGCGGGGCGGCGATGAAGTTCACGGTGATCGTGGCGTAGGCCACCCGGCTGGCCAGCCGGTTGAGCTGCCCCTCCAGCCGCTCGACCTCCGTCCGCACCCGGGCCAGCTCCTTCTCCACCTCCAGGGCCTGCTTCACGTCCTTGGCCTTCTCCAGCAGCCCCAGCAGCTTGGCCAGCAGGGCCTTGGCGCTCTTCAGCCGGATCTCCAGGTCCACGTACTCCTCGGTGACGTCCTGGGCCTGGACGTAGCGCTCGGTGACGCTGCCCATCTTTTCCAGCTCGGCCACCGCCTGGTCGAACCTGGCCGCCGGCACGCGGATGACGATGCCGCTGCCGGTCATCCGCTGCATGTACCCGCCCAGCCGCTCGGCGAGTTTTCTGGTTTCGGCGACGGCCCGGCCGACCTCGTCGGTCAATACCTTGAACTGGCCGGTGTAGACGACCTTTCGCGGCTCCACCGCCGCCAGGTGGGGCGTCTCCTCCGGCTGGGGCGCGATGTCGGCCGGCCGCCGCTCGCCGGTGGCCGCAGTCTCCGCCTCGCCCCTCAGGTGGATCCCTGCAGCCTGCGCCCGGGGCCCCTCGGGGTCGAACCACGAAAACTTCGGCTCGGCGCATCCGCCCGCCGCCAAGCCCAGCAGACACAACGTCAGAGCCTTGTGCATGATCTTCCCCTTCATGGGCCGCATGCCATCGCGGCCGACATCCCGACGTGTCTCGATACCGGAATCTATGGATGATGCCTTCCGGCAGTATCGCCGGCTGCGCATTCGAACGCAGACTCTACCGCGCCGGCCGCACCTGTCAAACACTTGACAGTACCCTCCAGCCGCTCGGCTGCGCAACAAAGAATGTTGCGGCGGCTGTTCTGGCCCCGCGGGCGGGAACAGCGTAACATGGCCCTCGGACCCATGGGCCAGGCCAGGTTAGAACGGGGAGTCTCGGAGGCCCGGCAGATGCTCGCCTCGGCCGGCCGCGTGGTGGTGCTCACCGGGGCGGGCATATCGGCCGAGAGCGGCGTGCCCACCTTCCGCGGCGCCGGCGGCATGTGGGTGAGGGTCCGCGTGGAGGATTTCGCCACGCCGGCCGGCTTCGCCCGCGACCCCGAGAAGGTCCTGCGCTGGTATGACGAGCGGCGGATGCAGTTGAAGGACATTGCCCCCAACCCCGGCCACCGGGCCCTGGCCGAGCTGCAGCGGCAGGTCACCGCCCGCGGCGGCCGATTCACCCTGGTCACGCAGAACATCGACGGCCTGCACCAGGCGGCCGGCAGCCAGAACGTGCTGGAGCTGCACGGCTCCCTGCTGGCCCTGCGCTGCTCCGGGTGTGATCATCGCATCCGCATCGGCCTTGAGCCGGCCGAACCGGTGCAGAAGTGCCCCGACTGCGGCCGCTACCTCCGCCCCGACGTGGTCTGGTTCGGCGAGCCGCTGCCGGCCGACGCGCTCTCGGCCGCCATGGACGCCGCCGCCCGATGCCAGCTCTTCCTGACCGTGGGCACCAGCGCGGCGATTTACCCCGCCGCCGGGCTGGTGGACATCGCCGCCCGCGCCGGGGCGAAAACCATCGAGGTCAACCTCGAGCCCACCCCGGCCACGGGCGTCGTCGACGTCGCCCTGCGCGGCAAGGCCGGCGAGATCCTGCCGCGGCTGCTGTAGCAGGCTTGCGCGGACTATAAGAGGAGCTAATGCCAGCCGGGCTTGGTAGCATTCCAGACATCTGCTATTCTGGCCTTTGCCGATCCGGCTGCGGAGAAAAGCCTTGAGCGAAACACTCCAGCACGAATGCGGCGTCGCGGCCTTGTACTGGCTGAGCAAGCCCCAGGCCGCCCCCGGCCCCGCCAGCCGGAGCGTCCGCGACGGCGACGTGGCCCCGCTGATGCCCCGGCTGCTGCTGGACCTGCAGAACCGCGGGCAGCTGGCCGCCGGCATCAGCAGCTACAACCCCAACCGCCCCCAGCTTCTCCAGACCTTCCGCGACGTCGGCACCGTGGTCGAGGCCTTCCGCATGTCGCGCCCCGGCGAGCACGAGGCCATCCTGCGCCGCTGCGCCGGGCGGGCGGCCGTCGGCCACACCCGCTACGCCACCTGCGGGCAGGAGTCCGCCTCGTTCGCCCAGCCCTTCGAGCGCCATCATGGCCGGCTGTGGAAGTGGTTCGCCTTCGCCTTCAACGGCCAACTGGCCAACTACATCGAGCTGCGCGACCGCCTGCTGGCCAAACGCCACTACCACTTCACCCTCAACACCGACACCGAAATCATCATGCACCAGCTCAGCTATCAGCTCCGCGGCGACCGCCAGCCCGACCTGGTCGCCGTCATGCGCTCCGCCGGGCGGCTCTTCGACGGGGCCTACAACATCGTCTTCCTCAACGCCATGGGCGACATGTTCGCCGCCCGCGACCCGCTGGGCTTCCGCCCGCTGTGCTACGGCGTGCAGGGCCGGCTGTTTGCCGCCGCCAGCGAGTCGGTGGCCCTGGCCAATCTCGGGTTTACCGACATCCGCTTCCTGGCCCCCGGCTGCATGGCCCTGGTCCGCGGCGGCCGCCTCAGCATCGAGCCCTTCGCCAAGCCGCGCCAGGCCCACTGCTTCTTCGAGTGGGTCTACTTCGCCAACGTCGCCTCC
>LJUF01000041.1 GCA_001303665.1 Phycisphaerae bacterium SM23_33
CCCCCGGAAAAAACTCCTCCTCCATCCGCCGGGCCGAGACACCCGCCATAGAATTGCTTGACGCTGCTACGGACAAGCCAATGCTCCCGGCGGAGCCCGGACAGCGAAAAGGAGACATGTCCATGAAAACGCTGAACACGGTCGCACTGGTGCTGGTCGTCGTCGGCGCGCTGAATTGGGGACTGGTCGGAATCGCCGACTTTGACCTGGTCGCGGCCATCTTCGGCCACATGTCGGTCCTCAGCCGGATCGTCTACATCCTGGTGGCCCTGGCGGGGCTGTACAGCCTGTCACTGCTGACAATGATCTTCAAACGGCCGGCCGAGCAAGCCGCCCGCACCACGGGCTGAGGCCGCCCGCTATCGCCCCGAGGCAAACCGGTTGTAGTGGGTTACTTCGTCCGGGGCCGACTTGGACGGCCGGGGGGGGCTCTCGGCCGGCAGGCCCACCGGCATCAGTGACCAGACTCGCAGGTGGTCGGGCACGGCCAGGAGCTCGCGCAGGTCGTCCTCGCAGCGGCGGATGGCCCCTTCCACCCAGCAGGCGGCGCAGCCCAGCGCCACCGCCGCCAGCAGCATGTTCTGCATCGCGGCCGAGGCGTCCTGAATCCAGAACTCCCCGAACCGGGTGGGCTTGGGCTCCACCAGCAGCACGATCGCCGCCGGCGCCCCCGTCAGGGCCGGGCTCACCGGGCGGATCCTCTCCATCACCGCCGGGTCGTCCACGATCACGTACTGCCGAAGCTGCATGTTGGCGCCGCTGGGCGCCTCGATGCCGGCCGCCACGATCTTCTTCAGCACGTCCCGCCCCACCGGGTCGGGCCCGTACTTCCGCACGCTCCGCCGCGCCCGGACCACCTCAAAGAAATCCATCGTCCACCTTCCTTCCGCGAAGCTCCTGCCGGCGCACATTGCAGGGCTTTCGGCAGAGGTTTATCCCGGCGGGACGGCCGGGCTCGCCGCCTGGGCTCTTGAGGCACGGGTTTGACCGGCCGGACGATGCCTTGCGTCACCGGCGCTGCGGCCGTGCCTGGGCGGTCATGGCTTGCTGAACCCTGCGCCAATAGGGGAGGGTGGCGCCCTTTCGCGGGCCGCCCGGCCCGCCGTTATGGGTGCGGGCCAGCGTGGCCAGATCCCCGCCTCGCAAGGCCTCGGGGCACCACCGCTGCCAGTACCAGATCATCACCTGCCGGCAGTGCGGCCGGCTCCAGACGTGGGTGGAATAGTCCCAGCGGACGCCGCCCTGCCGGGTGGCCTCGTTCCAATACGCCCGGCCGATGTGATAAGGGCCCTGGCTTCGCCCGCCGTCACCCACCGGCCTGCGGCCGTTGTAGCTTTCGACGGCGGCGATTGCGGCGAACAGCGGCTCCAGGTCCGCGCCCGGCGGCGACGTCGGGCCCTCGCCCGGCGAGGACGCCTGCTCGCCTGGCCCCCCGGTCGGGGCCGCCAGGGCGGGCAAGGCGCCGGTCTTGCCCTGCGCCGGCGTTTCCGATACGGAAACACCGACCGCTTCCGGCGCCGCCAGAGCCCCGTTCAGCAGGATGCCCACGCCGACGGCCGCCGCCACGACGCAGAACGCGGTCAGCCAGAAGGCCCGGCGGATGAGGTGGCGAGCTTGCTCGGTCGTGTCGTTCAATTCGGCACGCTCCGGCTGCGGACCGCCCCCGGCGCGTCGGCGCACGGGCGGACGGCCAGCATGCAGGCGGGCTTTTCGAGGCGCTCCGTGCCAAGCCCTTCAAGACGGGTCGCGTAGGGGAAACATCCCCCCCTCCGTGGTCGCCCTCATTTTTTTATATGCACGTCCCTGCCGCCGGCAAGGCCGCGGCGGGGCAAAATTGTGCGCGGGCCGCCCCAGGCTGTCAAGGGTGTTTCAAAACCTTTTTGCGGAGGGGTGCCCGGCGCAGGCCTGGTCAGGGGCGGCCCAGGCAAAAAGGCGGCAATTCCCGCCACTAGCGGCACCTCAGACGGGGATCTGCGCGGCGGTGATGCACCCGGCGGCGTCGGAGGCCAGGAAAACCAACACCTCAGCAATGGCCCCGGGGGCGGTCCACTTACTGAAGTCCGCCTGTGGCATGGACTTGCGATTGGCGGGGGTGTCAATGGTCCCCGGCAGCACGGCGTTGACGGTGATGCCCGCCGGGGCCAGCTCCCTGGCCAGGGCCGCCGTCAGCCCCAGCACGGCCGACTTGGCAGCGACGTAACAGGCGCGATTCGCGGCCGGGCGCAGCGCCGCCTGGGCCCCCACGTTGATTACCCGCCCCCCATCCTTCATCACCTCGGCGGCCTTACGGCAGCACGCAAAGCACGTTTTCAGGTTGATTGACAGCATCTGCTCGAGCTGCTGGAGGGAGCTTTCGGCCATGGCCCCGGCGGCAAAGCCGCCGGCCAGGTTGGCCAACACGTCCACCCGCCCATCGGCGGCGATGACCTGGTCAAAAAGCTCGTTGACGGCCTGCTCGTCGGTCAGGTTCACCTTGTGCAGGGTGAGCTTCCCGCCCTCGCCGATGCGCTCTCTGAACGGCCCAAGCTCCTGATCCTTGATGTACGTGGCGTGGACCGCGGCTCCCTGCTGAAGGTAGCGCTGCACCACGGCCGCGCCCAGCGCCCCCGTGGCCCCGGTGACAACGGTTACCCTACCATCAAGATGTCTTTCCATGGCGACGTCCCGCTGGCCGGCTGAATTTCGGCAACCGGCGTGGCTGTGACTGGTTATGCGCGGCCGCGGCCCGACCGGCGCGCACAGCCGGGACGACGCTCCGCCGCGCCCGGCGCGTCATCTCGGCGGGGGGCCAGCGAAGGAGAGCACGACCGCCTCGTTCATCTTCCACTGGAACTTGAAGCGGTCGCCGTCGCCCAGGCCCTTTCCCTGCCGCTCGTCCCGGGCGTCACGGACGCGGCGGGCGAACCTGAGCGCGATCGGGACCTCGGCGCTCTTCAGCCCGGCGGCGTTGCCCCCGCCCAGCATCGAGCCCGTCACCTCCGGGTTGAAGCAGACGAACACGATCGTCCGCCCGTCCTTGCTCCAGTAAGTGATCTCGTGGCCGTGCACCTGCTCCTTGTCGGCTGCCTCGATCCACACCCAGGGCTTCGGGCCGGCCTTCTTCACGTGCCGCATGAAGACCTCGCGGGCGGCGGCGTGCTTAACGCCCGCGGCGCGGTAGGCGTTGTACCACTGCGGCGAAAGGTTCATCAGCACGGCCGTGCCGCGGCCGTACGGTTTGACCTGCCCGACGCCCATCTTGCGGACGGCCTTGTTGAAGCCGCTGGCGTCCTTGATGCAATCCATCCTCTTGGTCAGCAATTCATCATAGGCCTTGTAGCCGAAGTTGGCGTCCTGGTCGGTCTCGCACCACAGCCTCGTGCCGAAGACGTCCTGGGCCTGCATGTCGGGGTCGTGCTTGGCGCCGAACATGTCGTCGAGCACGCCGCCGTCCTGGCGGCCCTTGCCGTGCTGGTCCCACAGTCCCGGCAGGTAGTCGGCGATGACGGTGCCGCCGCCGCTGCAGAACTGCCTGATCCGCCGGGCCTCGGCGTCGGAAAGGCACAGGCAGCCCGGCAGCACGAGCACCTTGTACTCGGCCGGGATGCCCTTCTGGATGAGGTCCACGTAGCTGATGAAGTCGTACTGGATTCCCTCGTCGCGGAGCATGTTCTCCCAGGCGTGCCGCACCAGGTGGGCCGAGCCCAGGCGGTGGTCGTCGTTGCGGTTGATCCAGGTCTTGCCGTGGGCCTCGGCGTCCAGAATCCAACTGAGCTGGATGGAAGGGTGGTCGTAAAGAATGGCCACGCCGTCGTGGATCCACTCGGCCCCGGACATGAGCGGTCCGATGGTTTCGTTGGCCTGGCGATAGTGGGGGGCGACCTGGGCGTGCCAGGGCTTGGGGGTCTTGCCGTCGAACCAAGCCTGCACCCAGCCGATGAAGCCGCGGTTGCCGTGGGCCAGGTAGTACCACACCTGCCAGACGGTGTCGCGGGCGTTCTTGTGGAAGTGGGTGGTGACGGTAGGCAGGGCGTTATGGGGGTTGAAGGAACGGATGACGGCCTGGGAGCCGCCGATGTTGTAGGACTCGATGAACTGGACCTTGCGCATGAGCCTGGCGTAGTCGTAGCCGCCGAAGGCGTTGGGGCTCTGCCCGCCGACGAAGCCGCAGGGGGTGTCGGGGTCGATGGAGTTGGCGTACTCCACCAGCTCGCCCAGGAAGTTGGTCCAGCAGGCGTCGTTGAAGGTCCACTGGTCCATCAGCCGGCTGGCATCGAAGGTCTTCACCGACCAGGTCTTCAACTTCGGCCAGACCGCCTCGTAGCTGATCCATCCCGCCGGCCGGGGGGCGTTCTCACTTCCGTAGATCTCCGCCAGCCACTTTGGGTAGGCTTGGGGGTCGTCGGTGACCTGCCACATGCAGGGGTGGACGAAGTGGCCCCACGAGATCTCGTCGTCCAGGGCGTAGGCCGCCCGGTAGGGGGAGCTCTTGACGTTGCTGACGTGCTTGCGGATGTAGTCTTTCAGGGTGGCGGCCATCTGGGCGTTGACCGGCGGGGTGCGGACGCCGGTGCCGTGGACGCGGTCCTTGGCCTGCTGGTTCCACTGCCCGCCGAACAGGTGCAGGTAGCGCTTGGCGGCGGTGTGGTCCACGTAGAAGCGGAGCTTGTGCTGGTTGATCCAGGCCAGCTTGTCCACGCCGCCGACCTGGGTCCTGCCCCAGTCCAGGAAGGCGCCGTTGTAGCCGTGCTCCAGGCAGAAGCGCCCGGCCGCGTCGTCGTAGCCGATGGTCCACTGGTAGGTCCAGGGCATGTAGGTCCAGCTGGGCCAAGCCCTCAGGCACCAGTCCTTGTCCTGCTTGACGGACTTGAAGTCCGCGGAGGTGCTGACGTAGTTTTCATAAGGGTCCTGCTGGGCCGGCAGGGCCTGGGTGCAGCCGGCGATCACAACCACTAACAGGCAAAGCGGCTTGGCGAAGCTTTCAGACATTGCTAACCTCCTGACACAAGCGGCCGCGTGCGTTCGAACCTGAACATGCGATATCATTATGTGCGTTGGCAGGCCGCTAGGCGAAGGCTTTTCGGACGATTTCCGGCGCGGCCGGCGCGGCGGCAAAAAGCACTTATCTGATTCCGCAGGGTTTCGTACAATGCCTCAAGCCATGAAGGTCGAGCCGAGATTTCTCACCGGCGACGGGCCGGAGATCTTCACAGGCAACGAGCTGCTGCTCAAGGGCGCCCTGGAGACCCCCGGCGGGGTGCATCTGCTCGGGGGCTACCCCGGCTCGCCGGTGGCCGGGTTCTTCGACGCGCTGGCCCTGGTCAAGGAGCTGCTGAAGGCCAAGGGCATCCGCGCCGTCATCAACAACAACGAGGCCCTGGCCTCGGCGATGCTGAACGGCTCGCAGGTGGCCGGCTGCCGCGGCATGATCGTCATCAAGTCGGTGGGCGCCCACGTGGCGGCCGACGCCCTGGCCCTGGGCAACCTGGCCGGGGCCCACCCCGAGGGCGGGGCCGTCGTCGTCTACGGCGACGACCCCTGGAGCGACTCCACCCAGGTGGCCGCCGACAGCCGCTACATCTCCAAGCACCTGTACATGCCCGTCATCGAGCCGGCCGAGCCGCAGGAGGTCAAGGACTTCGTGGCCCTGGCCTTCGAGCTGTCGCGCTCGGCGGAGCTGTACGCCGGATACGTGCTGACGACCAACCTGGCCGACGGCGGCGGGTCGGTGCAGTGCCGGCCCAACCAGTTCCCGCCGCTGAACACCTGGACCCGCAAGGCCCTGGAGACCGCCGCCATCGACGTCAACAAGTTCGTGCTGCTGCCGCCCAAGACCTGGTGGCAGGAGGAAAGCCTCAGCGGGCGGTTCCAGCGGGCGGTGGCGGCTTCGCGGCGCCTGGGCCTGAACCGAATTCTGTATCCGGCCCGGAGGCGAAAGCCGGTGGGCTTCGCCAGCAGCGGGCTGGCGCACGCCTACCTTGTGCAGGCCCTGCTGGACCTGGGCGTGCTGGGCGACTACCCCATCCTGAAGCTCGGCATGAGCTATCCGATGGATGCCGAGCAGGTGCGGCGGCTGGCCCAGCAGTGCCAGCGGATCGTGGTGGTGGAGGAGCGCCGCGGCTTCCTGGAGGAGCAGCTCAGCGAGGTGATCCTCCAGGCCCGCCAAGAGGGCCACCCGGCCGGGCAGGCCGAGGTCTGGGGCAAGCAGTTTCCCGCCGGCCTGGCCGGCCTGCCGGCCACGCGCGGGCTGCACCCGTCCATCGTCATCGAGCACCTGGTGGAGTTGCTGAAGCAGCTCCACGGCCGCCGCGGCCGGGGGGGCGCTTCGGGGAAGTATCGCAAGTGGCAGCAGGAGCTGGACACGATCGAGAGCACCGCAGGGGTGGACGTTGGCAAGCTGCCGCAGCGGCTGCCGACGTTCTGCCCGGGCTGCCCGCACCGCGACACCGCCGACCTGTGCCTAGAGATCAAGAAGCGCTTCATGGACGGTGAGTACATGCAGGCGGCTCACGGCTGCGGCCCGGTGGACCTGATGTTCCACGGCGACACGGGCTGCTACACCATGCTGATGTACCCGCCCAACGAGGTGCTGATGCACGACTACTCCGGCATGGGGCTGGGCGGGGGCACCGGCTCGGGCACCGACCCGTTCATCACCAACCAGCAGGTCGTCTTCATGGGCGACTCCACCTTCTTCCACTCCGGCCAGATCGCCATCTCCCAGGCCATCAAGCTCGGACAGGACATCACCTTCATCATCCTGGACAACCGCACCACGGCCATGACCGGCCACCAGCCCACCCCCGGCGTGGACTACGACATCCTGGGCGGCCCCACGCCGGCCCAGAGCATCGACGAGATCATCCGCGGCATGGACGCCTACGGGCAGATGCAGGTGGTGCGGGTCAACGTCGAGCGCCGCCGGGAGTACCGCCGGCTGCTGGAGAAGACCTTCCTGGCCGAGGGGGTGAAGGTCGTCATCGCCGACAAGGAATGCGGCATCACCCGCCTCCGCCGCAAACGCCGGGAAGAGCGGGCCATCACCCGCCGCCGCGGCTTCCTCCCGGACTGGGAGCACATGAACATCAATCCCGAGCTGTGCCGGTTCTGTCTGACCTGCGTGGAGCTGACCGGCTGCCCCGGCCTGAAGCACGTTCAGACCCCCTACGGCCGGAAGATGGACACCGACCTCACCTGGTGCATCAACGACGGGGCCTGCGAGCGGGTGGGTGCGTGCCCGGCCTTCGAGCGGGTGCTCATCAAGCGCAAGCGCCCGCCGCGGTCGCGTGTGCCCGAGCTGGGACTGGAGGATATCCCCGAGCCGGAAAAACGCCCCCCGGGCGAGTTGTGGCGGTGCTGCCTGGTGGGCTTCGGGGGCATGGGCATCGGCCTGGCTACCAGCATCCTGGTCCGCGCCGGCCACAAGGAAGGCTACCAGGTGCTGTTCGTGGACAAGAAAGGCCTGGCCATACGAAACGGCGGCGTCATCAGCCAAGTGGTTTACAACCTCGGCCGGAAGCCCGTTTCGGCGGTCATTCCCTACGGCAAGGCCGACCTGCTGATCGGCATCGACGTCCTGGAGGCGGCGCGGGCGCTGGACCCGGCCGCGAGGATGCGGGTGGCTTCCCGGCAGCGGACTGCGGCCGTCATCAACACCGACAAGATCGCGACCATTCACGGCCTGATGGCCCGGGAGGACTTCGACCCGGCTGGGCTGGAGGCGGTGATCCGGGAGCACACGCGTAGCGACGATTACCTGGCTCGCAACATCTCGCGGATCTGCGAGAAGTACCTCGGCAGCAAGCTGTACGCCAACATGATGATGCTGGGCTTTGCCTTCCAGAAGGGGCTGATCCCCGTCTCCATGCGCTCCATCGCCTGGGCCATCCGGGACACCATCCGGGCCGAGGTCCGAAAGAACCTCTACGCCTTCAACATGGGCCGCAAGCTCGTCGTCCAGCCGGACCTCTTCCAGGGCGCCCCCCAGCGCACCGGCTGGCGGGAGGTGCTGGACGAGAAATGCCGCTGCACCATCCGCCGGCACCGCAGGGGGCAGCGATTGGCCGACGAGCTGCGGCAACTGGCGGCCGAAACCGTCAACACGACGGCCGATCTGCCCGAGCCGCTGAAGGAGGCCATCGTCGTCCGGCTGTACGACTGCATGCGCTGGGGCGGGATGGGCTACGCCCGGCGGTACGCCCGGCACGTCCGGGACGTGTACGAGAACGACGGCGCCGCCCAGGGTTTCGCCGCCACCCGGGCGGTCATTCACACGCTGGCCAATGCTATGCTCATCCAGGACGCCATCTTCGCCGCCGAGCTGTCCACCAGCCCCGAGAAGTACGCCCGCGACCGCGAGAAGTACAACGTCAACCCCGCCAACGGGGATCGCATCGTCTACCGCCACCTGTGGCACTGGGCCCCGGCCATCGGCCCCTGGGCCGCCAGCTTCGACCTGAAGGTGTATCACTGGATGCTCAAGCTGCTGCGGCACGCACGCTTCCTGCGGAAGCTGCTGCCCTTCTGGCACCGCCAGGAGCGCCAGTTCCTCGCGGAGTACGAACAGGACCTGGCCGCCTTTGCCCCCGCCACCGACCAGCAGTACCAGCAGGCCCTGCCGGCCCTGTCCTCGCCCCCATGCATGAACTGCTTCAACCCTCGCTGCCAGGAGCTCGGCTGCCCGCTGGCCGCCCAGATCCCAAAGTGGGTGGAGCTGGCCTACCGGCAGCGCTGGCAGGAGGCCGCCGAAAAGCTCCACGAGGACAACAACTTTCCCGAGATCACCGCCCGGGTCTGCCCGGCCCCGTGCCAGGACCAGTGCAAGCAGGGCATCAACGATTACCCGGTGCAGGTCAGGGACATCGAAGGCCGCATCGTCGAGCGCGCCTTCCGGGAAGGCTGGGTGCGGCCGGTCCGCCCGGAGCGCAAGACCGGCCGGAAGGTGGCGGTCGTCGGCTCCGGCCCGGCCGGGCTGGCGGCGGCGCAGCAGTTGGCCCGCGCCGGCCACGACGTGACCGTCTTCGAGAAGGACGACCGCCCCGGCGGGCTGCTGCGATACGGCATTCCTGACTTCCGGCTGGACAAGGCGCTCATCGACCGCCGGCTGGAGCAGTTGACCGCCGAGGGCGTGAGCTTTCAGACGGGCGTGGAGGTGGGTAAGGACATCCCCGCCGGCCAGCTCAAGGAGCGGTTCGACGCCATCCTGCTGGCCGTCGGGGCCCGCCGGCCGAGGGACCTGAAGCTGCCCGGCCGCCGCCGCAAAGGCGTGCACTTCGCCTTGGAATTCCTCCGCCAGCAGAACCTGCGCCAGGCCGGCGTAGAGACCGGCCGGGCCCAGGCCATCAACGCCGCCGGCAAGGTCGTGGCCGTCATCGGCGGCGGGCTGACAGGCGAGGCCTGCGTCGAAACCGCCCTGGCCCAGGGGGCCAAGCAGGTCCACCAGCTCGAGATCCTCCCCGAAGGCAGCCCGCAGCTCCCGTCGGTCGACAACCAGACCTCTGCGGCGGCCGTCCACCGGCAATACGGCGTCGCCACCAAGGCCTTCAACGGCCAGAAGCCGCCCGCCGCCGGCGGGAGCATCTCCGAAATCCAGGCCGTCCGCGTCCGCTGGGCCAATTCCTCCAATGGCCCCGTCATGAAGGAGCTGCCGGGCACGGAATTCCGCATCCGGGCCGACCTGGCCCTGCTGGCGCTGGGCTTCGATCCGGTGCTGGACGGCGAGCTCACCGAGCAGCTCGGCCTCGGCGTGGACCACAACGGCAAGCCCGTCGTCAGCGACTACGCCACCAGCGTCGCCGGGGTCTTCGCGGCCGGCGACCTGGTGACCGGCCCGGCCTACGTGGCCACGGCCATCGACTCCGGCCGAAAGGCTGCCGAGAAGATCAACCAGTACCTCGGCGAGGCCGCCACACCCGCCGCCGCGCCGGCCTGAAGTGAAGGCGCCGCCGCCTCCACGCCCGGCGGGAAATGAAACGCCCATGACGCCGCGCAAGAGGGATAGGCACTCAAGCGGCGGCCGAAGGCCTTGGGCTGGGGGTGTAAACGGATTCCACCTTGTGATACACTTTCGGCCGTGGCGCCAGAGCAAGGAGGCTGAAGATGAGAGTGGTTGTCATCCTGTTGACGCTGGCAGTTGCACTGAGTTTGCTGGCCGGCCCCGGCTGCATCGCGGTCAGCAATCCCAGCACCGTTAGCAAGGCCACCACGCTGGGGCAGGAGCTGATGGACCTGCAAGAGGCCAAGGAAGGCGGGGCCGTCACCGAAGAGGAATACCAGCAGCTCCGGAAAAAGCTGATTGACGCCGTCGGGAAGCCGTGGCCCTGTGAGCACAAGTAATCTCCGGCCGCAGGGCTCCCGCCCTGAGTGAAGGAACGCCATGGGAATTGTGCGCATCGTCTTGAGCGCGCTGTTCTTCCTGTCGGTGAGCCTGTGGCTGGGGGCGCTGGTGCTGCTGGCGATCGCCAGCCGGCTGATCGACTCGGCCCTGAAGGGCCGGCGGACCGAAGGCCGGCAGATCATCCGCCGCCTGCGCGGCATCTTCCAGAGCATGGAGTTGATCGCCCTGGCGGCGGCCTGGGGCAGCAGCGTCGCCCAACTGCTGCTGGAGCGGTTCCTCGGCCAGCGCTATCCCGGCACCTGGGGCACCGCCCAGGGAATCATGATCGCCCTGCTGGTCGTGCCCACCGTGGCGGCCATGTACTCCACGTTCTACCTGACCGGGGCGACGAAGCGGCGCGAGGCCCAGCTCGGCAGCTACGCCGACAAGGACGAGCAGATCCGCGTGCGAAAGAGCATCGCCCTGCTGCACAAGCAGGCGGAGATGCTCACCTGGCTGAAGGCCGTCCTGGTGACCGGCGTGGTGATCGCGGCGGTGATTGCCCTGCACCCCCCGGGCGGGCCGGCGGGCCGGCCCGGCGCCGGGACACCGACCACGCAGACGCAGCCTGCGCGGGCGAACTGAGATGAGGGAGCGGCCGTGCCCAGAGAATCCAAAGCCGACCTGAAGAAGCGGACCGCCGGGATCATCGCCGCTCTGAAGAAGCGCTACCCCCACGCCAGGACCGCGCTGAACCATTCCGACCCGCTGGAGCTGCTGGTGGCGACGATGCTGTCGGCCCAGTGCACCGACGAGCGGGTCAACCTCGTCACCCGGGAGCTGTTTGCCAAGTACAAGTCGGCGAAGGACTACGCCGGCGCGGTCCAGGAGCAGTTCGAGCAGGAGATCAAGTCCACCGGCTTTTACCACAACAAGGCTAAGAGCATCCGGGCCGCCGCCGCCAGGATCGTCGAGGATTTCGGCGGTGAGGTGCCCGACAACATGGAGGCCCTGCTGACGCTGCCGGGCGTGGCCCGCAAGACCGCCAACGTGGTCCTCGGCGACGCTTTCGGCAAGCAGGAGGGCATCGTGGTGGACACGCACGTGATCCGCCTCACCGGCCGGCTGAAGCTCACCCGCTTCAAGAACAACCAGGGCGACCGCATCGAAAAGGACCTCCTGGAGCTGGTGCCGCGGAAGGACTGGACGCTCTTCGCCCACATGCTGATCCACCACGGCCGGCAGACCTGCACCGCCCGAAAGCCCGACTGCCCCGGCTGCCTCATCAACAAGCTGTGCCCTTGGGCCGGCAAGGTATAGAGCGACACGGCAATCTCGAACGGCGAAATGAGACGGGCAAGACAAGATTCGGGCATTTGGACACGGTGACGTCCACCTCGGCGTTCGATATTCGATCTTCGACATTCGGTGTTTCTTCTTGCAGGCGCTGACCCGGAGGCCGAGCGGATGACCCAACGACCCAACTTCGTGTTGTTCTTCCCGGACCAGTGGCGAGGCGACTGCCTTGGCGGCCTGGGACACCCGGTGGTGCAGACGCCCTTCCTGGACCAGTTGGCTGCCGAGGGCGTCACCTTCACCAGCGCGTACTCGGCCTGCCCCAGTTGCATCGCCACCCGGGCCTGTCTGGCCACAGGGCAGACCCCCTCCACCTGCGGCCGGCTGGGCTACAGGGAGGGCGTGCCCTGGCGGTACCAGCACACCCTCATGCACTGCCTGCGGGACGCCGACTACCAGACCTTCTCCGCCGGCAAGACCCACTTCTACCCGCAGCGGCTGATGCTCGGCTTTGAGGAGATGCGGCTATACGACGTGCAGGTGCTGGAGCCGGACTTCTTCAGCGACTACCACGCCTGGCTAGCAGAGCAGAGCAACGGCCGCGTCCGCGACACGGCCCGCGAGATGAGCAGCAACTCCTGGCTGGCGCGCCCGTGGGTGCACGAGGAAGACCTTCACCCCAACACCTGGACGGCCGACGCCGCCATCGAGCTGCTCAGCCGGCGCGACCCGACCCGGCCGTTTTTCCTCCAGGTGGGCTTCCATCGCCCCCACCCGCCGCTGGACCCGCCCATCCATTATTATGAAATGTACGGCGAGCGGCCTTTGCCGCCGGTGCCGGTGGGCGACTGGGCCGCCGAGTTCGACCAGCCCGTCCGGACGGTGGACGGCCCGGACCACGGCCGGCTGGGCGAGCAGGAGCTGGCCCGCAGCCGCCGGGCCTACTACGCCCAGATCACCCACCTGGACACCCAGATCGGGCGGGTGCTGTGGTGGCTGCGAAAGAGGGGCTGGCTGGAGACCACCTGGGTCCTGTTCACCTCCGACCACGGCGAGCTGCTGGGCGACCATCACCTCTTTCGCAAGACCACCCCGCACGAGGGCTCGGCCAAGGTCCCGTGGATCGTCCGCCCGCCGCCGCAGGCGGAAGGCCCCCGGGGCACCACCTGCGAGCTGCCGGTGACCCACATGGACATCATGCCCACGGTGCTGGAGGAGGCGGGCCTGCCCTGCCCGCCCGGCGTGGAGGGCCGCAGCCTGTACCCGCTGCTCCGTGGGCGGAACACCCCATGGCGCCCCTTCCTGCACGGCGAGCACACCCGCCCGCGCCGGGGCTGGCAGTTCGTCACCGACGGCAAGGAGAAGTTCATCTGGGACTCCGCCTCCGGGCGGGAGTGGTTCTTCCACCTGACCCGCGACCCGCAGGAGCAGACCGACCGTTCCGGCGACCCGGAATACGCCCAGGGCGTCGAGCTGTGGCGCCGCCGGCTCATCGAGGTGCTCGCCGCCCGCCCGCAGGACGGGCTTTCCGACGGCCAGCGGCTGATCCCCGGCCGCATCCTCCCGGCCGTCCGGCCGGAGCTGCTGGAAAAACGCACCGATCCGGACGGGCACACGAGGCCGACGGATTGAGCGCGTTCCGTGAGCTTGATGCGGGGGCGGCTTCGGCGGAACGGCCTTACTGGACGTCGCAAACCAGCTCGTCCAGCGTCTTGGAGCCCAGGGCGGAGCGGATCTTCTTCTGGAGGTCCTCCCACACCGGGCGGACGCGGCAGTTGGGCTCTTGGCACTGGGGCGGATTGTGCTGGCAGAGGTTGATGGCCAGCGGCCCCTCCACCGCCTCGATCACCTCCAGCAGGGTGATCTCGTTGGCCGGCCTGGCCAACTGGTAGCCGCCGCCCTTGCCGCGGACCGCGGTCACGAGGTGCGCCCGCGACAGCAGGGAGAAGATCCGGGTCATGTAGTCTCTGGGGAGTTTGCGGAGGCGGCAGAGCTCGTCCAGCGGGGTGGGCTTCTCGGCGGGGCGAGAGGCCAGCACGATGATCCCCCGCACCGCCAATTCCGCCGCCATGGAGAGTTTCATGAATGGGGTCCGAACGCCAAGGGCACAAGTGTCCGTAGCATCTTAGACTGCATCT
>LJUF01000042.1 GCA_001303665.1 Phycisphaerae bacterium SM23_33
CGAACCGCGGCGGGGAGAAGCTGTAATGCTTGCGCCAGAAATGCCGCTCGCTGAGGACGACCTTCCCGGCCGGCTCGGCCGCCGGCCCGCCCAACACCGAACCAACCAGCCCAACCAGGGCCACCGCGACGAGCGTGTGCCGAAACTTCACTGATGACTCCGTTTTCTCGCTCACCCGGCGGCTAGGTCTTCTTGCCGGTGACGGCCTGGAAGGCGCTGGCCAACTGCTCCACCTTCCTGCTGCTGCACTTCGGACACGGCGGCCTGGGCTTCCGCTCGTGCTCGCTGAACGTCATGATCTTTTCGAATCTCCGCCCGCACTTGCCGCAGCGATACTCGTACGTGGGCATGGCCGACCTCCGGTACGCGGCTGGATCCGCCATGGGCATTATATTATCGCCGATCATCCTCGCAAGCCTGACGAGCCAGGAGCCAGGAGCCAGGAACCGGGAACCAGGAACCAGTCGTTAAATCGAAAATCGGCAATCGACAATCGAAAACCGACAGTCCCTGATGCTTGGCGGCCAGCGGCCAAGCCCAAACCGGTTGACATGCGGCAAAGCCGAGAGAGAATGCACAGAAGCAGCGCGGTAGGCTGACTTCCGTGGGCCGCGTTGCAGATCGTGGCTTGGGCCGCCGCTACGGCGGGGAAGTGTCGCAGCGTCTGTACATGACTCTGATTACGGGGAGGCGCCCTCATGCCTTGGTACACGATTGCCGTGGCCTTGACCGTCGTCGCAGCGTGGGTGCTGTGCTGGTTGGGTATTTTCCGCAAGGCCGGGTTTGCCACGTGGCAGGGCCTGCTTGCCGTGGCTCCCGTGGTGGCCGGCTTTGTGGTAGCCCTCTGGGACCTGCTCGTGTTCGTCGGCGTCGCGGCCTTCCTGCTGCCGTTGCTCATCGTCTGTCTTGAGTGGCCGGTACGGCGCCAAGTGCGGGCGCTGAAGGTTGCCCAGGGCGTGGCCACGGACGATGAGGCCTACGGCTGCATCAGCGACGCAGCCAGGCTGGAGAAGAAAGGCTCCTGGGAGCAGGCGATGGCCACCTACAAGCTGGTTGCGGACAAGTGCGCGGACCGCCCGCCCGGGCGCGATGCCCTCAACTACATCGTCGACCTGGAGAAGAAGATGGGCATCTTCCGCCCCGAAGCAGGCTCGTGACCGGCAGTCTCCAGCCCGGAACCGGGAACCGGGAACCAGTCGTTCAATCGAAAATCGGGAATCGAAAATCGACAATCCGCGGTGCCGCGTGCCTAGTGCCTGGCCCGGCTTCCCAGGCGCCAGCGGCTCATCCGCGGCAGGTCGCCGCGGTGGTCCGGCCCGGGCAGGGCCCGGCGGGCGCAGTAGCCGACGATCTGAAGGGCCACGATGATGACCTTGCGGGTCAGTACGAGCCCGCCGACGATCAGCCCCAGCGACGCCCCGTACACCATGACGTAGGTCCCCACGCCGAGACCCCCACTGCCAGCGTTACCGCCAGCAGCCAAAGGGCGGCGAACGCCCGCGTCTCGTCCACCTGGGGGATGGAGATCTTCGGCCAGCCGCGGGTGCCGCTGTCGCGGGCGGCCTGGGCCCAGCGGCTGTAGGAGACCGCCGCCACCAGCCACTCGGCGTCGCGCAGGGCGTATTCCTCCGGCGAGACCGGGTCCTCGCGAACGCCGCGCCGGCCGTTGCGGGCGGCGCAGGCTTGCAGGCACACGCGGTACGCCCGGGTAACCTCGTAGAACCTCCGCGCCGCCTCGTCCGGGTCGTCCGGGTTGGTGTCCGGGTGGCATTCCAGCACCGCCCTTCGGTAGGCCGCCCGGACCTCCTCCAGTTCGGCCTCCGCGGACACTCCCAGGACCTCAAACGCATCCTCCGTTTCAGACATGCCGGCATTTTACCACGCCCCGGCCGGAAACCGGCTCTCAATTGCCGATTGACAATTCCTCCCCGCCAGCGCAGGTAGGCGGGGACAATTGACAATTGCGACGGAAACCGAGGCGACGGTCCGGGCGGATGGGCGGATGGAGTGACGGATGGACTCGCGGGAACGGATGCTGACGGCGATCGGCGGGGGGCGGGCGGACCACGTGCCGCTGTGCTTCATGATATTCGCCGCCCTGCGGGCCAGGACCAGCGGCTGGCGCGACTTCGTTGAGACGTCACTGGCAATGGGACTCGACGCGGTGGTGGACCTGGGGCAGGCCTACCCGGGTCGGTCGCCGGAGCATTCCGACGCACCCGGCGTGCCGCTGCACTTCGGGCCGGAGGTGAGCGTCCGCGAATGGCGCGAGCCGCCGGCGGGCCGGCGGTACCCCTTGCTGCACAAGGAGTACGTCACCCCGGCGGGGACGCTGTCGTGTTCGGTCAGGGAGACCGACGACTGGCCGTACGGCGACCACGTGCCCTTCCTGGACGACTACATCGAACCGCGGGCGGAGAAGTTCCTCGTGGCCGCCGAGGCCGACCTCCCGGCGCTGAGCTGCCTGCTGGCCGAGCCGTCGGCCGAGGAGATTGCCCGCTGCCGCGAGGCCTGGGCGGCGGCCAGGCGGTTTGCGGCGGAGCGCGGGCTGCTGGTGACCGGCGGGTGGGGGGTGGCGGCGGAGGCGGCGGCCTGGCTGATGGGTCTGACCAACGCGGTGCTGGCGGCGGTGGACCGGCCGGCGTTCTTCGAGGCCTTCCTGGAGGTGGTGGGGCGGTGGAACCGCCGGCGGATGGAGGTGCTGCTGGAGGCCGGCGTGGACCTGTTCATCCGGCGGGGCTGGTACGAGGGGACGAGCTTCTGGTCGCCGGCGCTGTACCGGCGCTTCCTGCTGCCGGGGCTGAAGGCCGAGGTGGAGCTGGCCCACCAGGCCGGGGCCAGATTCGGATACGTCATGTCGGTGGGGGCCCTCCAGTTCGCCGAGCTGCTGATGGAGGCGGGGGTGGACGTGGTGATCGGCGTGGAGGACGTGCAGGACCGCGGCATGGACCTGGCGGCGCTGAAGGCGCGGGTGAAGGGGAAGATGGCGCTGTGGGGCGGGGTCAACGGTTTCGTCACGATTGAGCGCGGGGATGACGAGGCGATTCGCTCGGCCACGGTTCGGGCGATGGCGACGCTGGGGCCGGACGGCTTCATCCTTTCGCCGGTGGACAACATCCGCGACCCGTCGGCGGAGGTGTGGCGGAAGGTGGGGGTGTTCATTGAGACGTGGAAGGTGCAGGCAAGAGGCACTGGGCACGAGGGGGAGAAGACAGCCAGTAGCCACCAGCCACCAGGGCAGGCACGAGGCACGGGGGACTGACGATTTACGATTGTCGATTGCCGATTGAACGACTGGTTCCCGGTTCCTGATTGTTGCCGGGCGCGAGGGCGGGGCTTTGTCTTCAGGATAAGGGTCTCGGCGGTCTTGGCGGTGAATCAGAGGCCCAGCAGGCGGGCGGCGTTCCGGTAGAGGATCTTGTCGAGCTCTTCGGGGGTGAAGGGCAGGGCGCGGATTTTCTGGAGGTCTTCGGCCTGGCCGGCCCAGGGGGAGTCGGTGCCGAACAGGACGCGGTCCACGCCGTGGGCGCGGGCCATCTGGACGAACCGGTCGGCGGACAGCTCGTCCAGGGAGAAGGAGGTCTCCATGTAGCAGGCGTTGCCGACCAGCAGCCGGTCGGACTCCTCCCACATTCGCCAGCCGCCCATGTGCGTGGCGATGAATTCCAGGTCGGGGGTGGCGTCGAGGACGCGGCGGGTGCGGGCGGGCTCGGCGCGGTCGTCGTCGGGCGGGAAAGCGACGTCTCGGCCGCAGTGCATCTGCACGGCCAGGCCCAGTTGGGCGCAGGCGGCGTAGATGGGCGTCATGCGCGGCTCGTCGATGGCGAAGGCCTGGTACATGGGGTGGAGCTTGATGCCGGCAAAGCCGGCCTCGGCCGCTCGCCGCAGCCAGCCGGCCGGGTCGGGCGTGTCCGGGTGGATGGAGGGAAAGGGGGCGATCCGGTCGGAGCGGATGTCGTCGCACCAGCGGAGGATGCCGTCGGCCTGGTCGGGCTTGGTGGCGATGGTGCAGACGACGGAGACGTCCACGCCGGCGGCGTCCATGCTTTGCAGCAGGCTGGAGAGGCGGCCGTCGAGGAAGGCCTTCCAGTCGGCCTCGGCTTCCAGCGCGGGCATGGCCCGGGCGGCCAGTTCGTCGGGGAAGGCGTGGGTGTGGGCGTCGATGACGGGCATGGCGGTTTACCTCTTGCCTTCGGCCCAGCGGCGGACCTCGTGGAGGACGGCGGCGGCCTGATCGCGGCTGTAGCTGCCGCCGACGGAAAGCCAGGCGCCCTCGGGGCGGACATTTTCCATGACGGCGCGGGCGTCGTCCATGTCGGCGGCAATGACTTCGATGCCCTTTCCGGCGGCCTGGACGCGGCGGTAGACGTTGATCCAGTCGGCGGCCCGGCCCGCGCCGGCGCCGTAGACCCACTGGACGGCGTTCAGGCGTGGGATGGCCAGCAGGGCGTCGAGGTGCTGGAGGGTCCCGGGCCCGTCCAGGTGGAAGATGGAGCGGTCCAGTTGGGCGATCTCCCATTCGATGGCGGGCAGGATGGTGTCGGCGAACATGGCCGGGGAGATCATGCAGATGAAGTCGCAACTGACGTAGTACATGGTCTTGCGGCTGACGGCCAGGCCCCAGGTGCAGCAGGGCCGCCCGGTCGCGGCGGGCGACTCGCCTGGCCGAGCCGCCGCGATGCGGCCGTACAGATCGTCGAAGAAAAGCTTCGCGTGCGGGGTGACGTGTCGGCAGGCGGCCTGGACGCCGGCGAAGTCGTCGGCGTAGTCGAGGGCCAGTGCCTGCGGGTCGCGCAGGGCCGCCAGCAGGTCGCCGTTGGTGTGCAGGTCGGTGACGCCGGTGATCCATCGGCCGGCGCCGCGCTGGGCCGACAGCTCGGTCATTCGGCGGATGACGTTCCAGTAGGGCGTGTCGAGGTCCGGGTGCATGTCGAGCACGTCGCGGATGCGGCCGGCGCAGGGCACGGACCAGCTGGTGTTCTCGGAGAATTCCAGCTCGGCGCCATAGCAGGTGGCGCATATCTCGGGGCCGAGGTTGGGCATGTATCGCGGGAAGGTCTCGGCCAGGAACACGCCGGCCTCGGCGTCGGCCTCGGCCCGGGCGACGGCGCGTTCCGCGTCCAGCCAGCGGTCGCGGAGGGATTCGTGGGCGGCGGGTATCTGGTGGGCTGGGCGCTCCGGCCGCACGTGGATCGTCACCGGCGGGCGGTCAATGATGCCGCAGTCCCACCAGGCCTCCACGCGGTCCATGCATTCTTCGTAATCCGGCTTTGCCGCCAGTTCCACGGCCAGGAAGGCTAAGTTTCCCGCGGCGAAAGGTCAACGCTTTAGGCCGGCAGGAAAGGTTCCGGTCGGATTTGGCCGTGGCGCCCGCCGAGCCCGGTGCGAGTGCCGGTCAGTCGGCGCGGACTTCGGCGGGCCGGCCGGGGCGGGTCGTGAACAGCTGCGCCCGGTCGGCGCGGGCGGGGAATTCTTTCAGGTAGGCGGCCCGCCAGGCGTCGGTAAAGGATTTGGCGCGGCCCTTTTCGACCATGGCCCAGACCGAGCCGCCGAAGCCGGCGCCGAAGTAGCTGGCGGCCAGCGCCCCGCCCTGCCGGGCGGAGTGCTGGAGGAAGTTGGTCTCCTCGACCTGGTTTTGCAGGCCGCGGGCGGCCGCCGCGTGCGAGGCGTCCACCAGCGTGCCGATGGCGTCGCCCCGGCCGGCGGCCAGGGCGTTGGCCACGGCCGGGATGATCTCCTGGTCCTCGCGGAAGAACTGCTCGAACCGGCCGGGCAGGTCTTCGTCGGCGTCCTCGCCGAGCGTGCCTTTGCGGATGGCCTGGAGGGCCTGCATGAGGCCGTCCGGCCCGACGCGGGCGACGATGTCGCGCAGGTGGCGGCAGTCGGCGCCGGTGGCGCGGTTGTACGCCTGGGTGGCCTTGCGGGCGCGGATGGAGGCGCGGTTGTATTTTTCCCTGGCCGCGCCCGTCTTGGCGGCCTCGGCGCCGGAGCAGGCGATGACCAGCTCCATGGCCGGGGGGAAGGGGATGTCGCGCTCGAACAGCGACGGGGCGAAGGAGAACTGCGACAGCATGTCCGCCTTGCAGCACAGCATGGACGTGTGGTCTTCGCTGCCGCCGAAGGTGCCCACGCCGGCCTCGCCGCTCAGCGAGCCGAAGGACTGTCCGTTCTCCACGCAGCCCAGGTACTCCGCCAGCCGGACGGGCGAGTCAATCTCCGCCAGGTACGCCGGCGTCTGGTCCAGTTGATTGACGGCGCTGACGGCCAGGAAGGTCGCCACCATCAGGGCGCTGGAGGAGCTCATGCCGGCGGCGATGGGCAGGTCGGAGACAAAGGCGATGTCCGCCCCGCGGAGGGCGAGGCTGGCGGAGAAGTTCATGGCCACCCGGCGGGCCACCGTGGCGACGTAGTTGACCCAGTGGCCGGGGTCGTGCGCGGGCGTCTGGCCGAAGGCGAACTCCCGCACGTCGTCGGCCGCGGCGGCGGAGACGCGCAGGACATTATCGTCGCGCCCGGCCGCCAGCAGTCGAAAGCCGCGCTCGACGGCCATCAGCAGGCTGCGCCCGCCGGCGTAGTCGGTGTGCTTGCCCAGGAACTCCACCCGCCCGGGCACGTACACGCCCACCGCCGGGGCCGCCGCGTCCAGGCCGAACGTCTCCGCCAGGGCGCCCGCGGCCTGCCGCGTGAGTGCGTCCGGATCGGCCAGGAAGTCGGCCAGCGGCAGCATCAGTCAAGCTCCAGTCGCTGCGGGCCCCGGAAGCGAACCCGATGGCGGGCCAGCATCTTCCGCACGGGGGCGATGTCGCTCCGCCCCGTCAGGTCCAGCACGCCTTCGTCGGAGCTCACCGCCTGATACGTCAGGCTCATCCGATCGATGGTGTACTGAACGGCCGTGGGCAGCTCGTATTCCTTGCGGGCCGGATGCATGTCGATGGACTTGCAGGCGGTGAAGATCTCCGGCGTGAACAGGAAGCAATTCATGGAGACGTACAGGCGGCCGTCGCGGGTGTACGCCTCGGGGTCGTCGGGCTTCTCGACGATGCGCCGGAGATGCCCGGCCGCGTCGATGTCCAGAACGGCGAAGCGGCGGACGCGCTCGGCGGGGATGTTGCTCTTGGCCAGCAGGGCGTCGCGTTCGAACGCGATGGTGGCCGGTGCCGCCGCCGAAGCCAGGGCGGCGACGGTGGCGGGCGGGTAGAAGTTGTCGGAGTTGAAGACCATGAAGGGCTTGTCGGCGGCCCAGTGCTCGCCAGCCGCCACCGCGTCGGCCGTCCCCAGCGGCTTGGCCTGGACGGCGAAGGAGACGCTGCCTTCTTCCAGACCCTTGGCGACGGCCTGGTAGTATTTGCGGAACGCCGAGGCGCCCGGGGGGACGATCAGGCAGAAATCGCGGACGCCTCCGTCCATGAGCGCCTGGAGCGTGTGGTCGAGGAACGGCCGGCCGACGGGGATCAACCCCTTGGCGCCTTCGTCGGCCAGCCTGGCTGTCTGCTCGTCAAGGATCAGCCCTTCCACTTTCTTTTGCATGCGGGTGCCCAGCCCGCGCGCGAGAACCATCGCTCTGTCGGTCGTAAGCTGCGTGCCCATGGTCCGCAGAATGTAGCCACGGGGCCCGCCCTTTTCCAGTGCGGAATTGTGGGGTCGGCCTTGGGCGGGACGCACCGGCCAGGGGGCCGGGGCGGGCCCGGAAAGGCCCGCCAGCTCCGCGGGATTCCCTCTGCGGGGCCGTGAAATCTTGCCCGTGAAAGTTTTTTTCGCTCCGGTCGGGGCACGATATGTTGGGGCGGAAGGGCCGCCGGGGCCGTACAAATGGGTCTGGTCGCATTTCGTTAGGCATTGCTGGAAAAGCATGTTGCAGATTTTCCGCTTGCCATTTTCCCTGCTGGCGGGTAGTTTTCCCTGTCAATCCCAGCTTGCGGTGAAAGGGACCAGACAGTGGCGGTTTTCGTGGGAGAGTTTGACCAACTGATCGACGCCAAGCACCGTCTGGCCATCCCCGCCCCGTTGCGAGACCAGATTGTTCCGAGTGAAGACGGAAGAAGTTTCTATCTGGTGCTGGGGCCCGACCGTCACTTGTGGCTTTACCCCGACCTGTATTACCGCCGTCTGCTGCAGCCACTTCAGCGGAATCCCTTCCCCAGTCGCAAGGCCCAGAAGCTGGACCTGCTTTTCGCGCTGGCTCGCGTGTTGAAGCCGGACGCTCAGGGGCGAGTGGTCCTGCCGGAGAAGAGCATGCAGCGGGCGGTGACGTCCCAGGAGGTCACGCTGGTGGGCAAGGGCGATCACATCGAGATCTGGCCGCGCGAGGAATGGGACTCGTACGTGGCCGGCGCGTTGCCCAGGTATGGTGAGGATCTGCTGGACGCCGGGGACGGCGTTTCTCCGGCCTCGGAGTAGACAAGTGAAGACAGGAAGCGCCGGCGCGGCACGGACGGGTCGCAGGCGCCGGCGAAGAATGCCGTTGGGCTTACCCGGAAGGAAAGGATTCCAGCATGCTCGTTTCTCAGCGGCCGGTGGGCGGGTCGAGCGAAAGACACGGATGTCATCGCTCGGTTCTCGCCGAACTGCAGCGTCGTGGCGCAGCATCGGATTGCGAGGAAGGGCTTCGGCAGCGCCTGTTAGTGCTCGCGGAGTGCCTGGCGCGGGTTCAGGCGCTGGGAAACGAGTATGCCCGGGTGTGCTTTTCGGAGCACGTCCAGGCGGTTCTGGACAAGGTCGCCCCAAGGGCATGAAGGGCCGGCATCATGGAGGATGCCGGCCACTTTCCTGTGTTGCTGGAAGAGGTGCTGGAGCTGCTGGCTCCGGCGTTGCGACGAACGGTCGTGGACTGCACGGTTGGGCTTGGAGGGCACGCCGCGGCGCTTCTGGAGGCGACCGGCGAGGGGACGATGCTGGTGGGCATCGACCTGGACGAGTCCAATCTGTTGAAAACCAGAAGGCGTTTGGCGCGTTTCGGCGCGCGGGTGCGGCTGTTTGAGGCGAACTTCGCGGACCTGGAGGCGGTGCTGGCCGAGGTGGGCGTCGCCTCGGCTGACGCGGTGCTGGCGGACCTGGGTGTGGCGTCGAGCCAGCTGGAGGACCCGTCGCGGGGTTTCAGCTTCCAGGTGTCCGGGCCGCTGGACATGCGGATGCGGCGGCAGGGCCCCACGGCCGGTGACCTGGTGAACACGCTCGGCGAGGCGGAGCTGGTCGAGCTCATCTGGCGCAGCGGCCAGGACCGCTACAGCCGGCGGATCGCCCGGGCCATCGTCCGGGCCCGCGGCCGAGGCGGGATTGAGCGGACTGACCAGCTCGCCCGGATCGTGGCCGGGGCCTATCCGCCCGCGCGGGGCGGCAGGCGACGGATTCACCCGGCCACCCGGACCTTCCAGGCCTTGCGGATTGCCGTTAACCGCGAGCTGGAAAACCTCCAGGGCCTGCTGGAGAAGCTGCCGGGCCTGCTCAGCCCGGGGGGCAGGGCGGCGGTGATCAGCTTTCACTCGCTGGAAGACCGCCTGGTCAAGCGGGCCTTTCAGGCCGCCGCCCGCTGCGGCACGCACCGAAATCTGACGCCAAAGCCCCGCACGCCGAGCTCAGAAGAGATTGCCAGGAACCCGCGAAGCCGGTCGGCAAAGCTTCGCGCGATGGAACGGATTAGTTAGAGGTCGTGGCGGGCTGTTCGATCTGCGATAGGGATGTTTGCTTTGCCGTCTCAGCGCACGTCACGACCGTTCAGGACGGAGCCTGACGCCATGACACGCGAGACACGGATCGCCCTTCTGGTCGGCATGGCCTTCATCATCCTTTTCGGACTGGTCCTGGGCGAGCGCAGCCTGAGGCTCTCCCGCGAGCCTCGCCCGCAGTCCCCGCCCCCGCGGCAGGTGCGGCCGCACCCCGCCCCGGAGGTAATGGCCGTCTCCTTCGAACGGACCGAGGACGACGCTCTGCTTTCGCCGAGGCGGGCGGCTAGCCGACTGGCCGATCGCTCTCCCGGGCCCTCCGGCCAAGCCGAAGGGGCGCCTGGGACCGGTGTGTCGTCCCAGCATTCCGAGCCCGGGCCCGCTCCGCGCCCCCGGCCGGCGACGTACAAGGTCCAGCCGGGCGATACCCTCATCCGCATCGCCCGGAAACTGTGGGGCCGGGAGCACGAGGGGAAATACACGCTGATCTTCCAGGCCAACCGCGACAAGCTCAAGGACGCTTCCACGCTGTCGCCAGGCCAGGAGCTGGCCATCCCGGCCCTTCAGGAAACGCCGCGGCCGGCACCGCCTCCGCCCCCGGCCCGTCCCACGCCGGCCCGGTACACAGAGGTGACGCTTGGCGCCTTGGCCCAGCGCTTCGGCGCCGGCCAGCTTTACACCGTTCGCGCCGGAGATTCCCTCCCGGACATCGCCCGCCGGGAGATGGGCGACGACAGCCGAGAGACCGTGTGGAAATTGTATGAGGCAAATCGCGAGCGCATCCGCGACCCCAACGAGCTTCCTGCCGGGCTGAAGCTGCGAATCCCCGGCTGAACGGAAAGGACCGGTGCCGGACCAGATGATGCGAATGGCCTGGGTGATCCTTCTGATGGCTGTGCTTGCTGCCGGTGTGGTGCAGCTCCGCGTCAGGCAGAACGCCGCCCGGGCCGAGACGTACCGCCTGGAAGCCGAGCGCGTGAATGTCCGCCGCAGGCTGTGGGACCAGCAGATCCAGCTCAGCGTCCGCAGCATCCCCCGGCCCGCAGAGGGAGGGGAGAGGGCCTGGGCACTGGAGCTGGTCGGCCCGGGCGAATCGACGACCGCCGGCCATGTCGCCCGGCGGGACTGACCGCCGAAACATTCCGGCGCCTCCGCAGAAGCGGGCCGCCGATACGCCGCCATGGACAACCACAAACCATCACGATGGCGATTTGAGATCTTCTTCGCCCTGCTGGGCGCGGCCTTGTTGGCGCTGGCCTGGCGGGTCGTGGACCTCCAGGCGGGATGGGGCGCCGGGCTGGCCCGGATCGCCCAGCGGCAGCAGCGCACAGTAATTCACCTGCCGGCCCGGCCGGGCAACGTCTTTGCACGCACGCGCGGCGGATACACGCTGCTGGCCAGCTCTCGGCAGGTGCCCAGCATCTACGCCGACCCGCTGCTGCTGGGGGAGGACCAATTGGCTCCCACGGCCAGGAAGGTGGCCGCCGCCGTCGGGGCCGACCCGGCGGAGCTGTTCGGCACGATGTACGGGCGGCGCTTTCAGCAGTTTGCGTATCTGGTGCGAGCGGTCACCGACCAGCAGGCGGAGGCGGTCCGAAGACTGAAGATCCCCGGCGTGCAGGTGACGTATGAATGGCGGCGGGAGTATCCGATGGGCCCGCTGGGCGTCCATGCCCTGGGATTCCGCCGCGGCGACGGCTTGGCCGGGGCCGGGATCGAGCTGGCCGCCGACCGCTGGCTCAAGGCCCGGCAGGGGCTGAAGGTGGCCCGGTGCGACGCCGCCCGCCGCGGCACCTACGCCGCCGTTGAGGAATACCGGCCGCCGCGCGACGGCCAACACGTGCTGCTCACGCTGGACGTGGTCGTGCAGCGTTTCCTGGAGGAGGCCCTGGCCTCCGCCGCTGAGGAATTCGGCGCCGCCGCGGCCATGGGCGTGGTGATGGACCCCAACACCGGCGAGCTGCTGGCCATCGGGTCCGTACCCACGTACGACCCCAACCAGTACGAGGCCGCCACGCCCGCCCAGCACCGCAACCGCGCCGTCACCGACCCCTACGAGCCGGGCAGCGCGTTCAAGCCCTTCATCGCCGCCGGGGCCGTGCAGATGGAAAAGGCGGAGCTGCACACGACCTTCTTCTGCCACCACGGCCTGTACAACTCCGACGGGGGCGGCACGATCCGCGATTTCCCCGGGGAGCGGTTCGGCACGATCCCGCTGTCGGAGATCGTGATCCATTCCAGCAACATCGGCATGGCCAAGCTGGGCGAGCACCTGGGCGACCGGTCGCTTTACACGATTGCCTGGGCGTTCGGCTTCGGCCGCCGGACCGGCGTGGACCTGCCGGGGGAATCCCCGGGCAGACTGGTGCCCACCCGCCAGTGGTCGCCGTACGCCACGCGGCGGCTGCCCTTCGGCCAGGGGCCCATCATGGTGACGGCGCTGCAACTGGCCAACGCCTTTTGCGCCATCGCCAACGGCGGGGAGCTGCTGCGGCCGAGGATTGTGGACCGGGTCATCGACGCCGACGGCAACGTCATCTATCGCGCCCGCCGCCAGCGAGTCCACCGCGTGCTCAGTCAGCGGGTCTGCCGCGAGTTCATGGACCAGGTCCTGGTCAACGTGGTCGAGCGCGGCACGGGCAAGCGCTGCCGGCTCAAGTCCTGGCAGGTGTTCGGCAAGACCGGAACCGGCCAGATCGGCGGGCCGGACGGATACGAGGACCAGGCCTACACGGCGACCTTCATGGCTGGCGCCCCGGTCGGCCGGCCGGCGGTGGTGTGTGTCATTTCGGTGTACCGCCCGGTTTACTCCAGGGGCTACACCGGCGGGCGGGTGGCCGCCCCTGCCGTGCGCGAGGTGCTGGCCAAGACCCTGGCGTACCTGGACGTGCCGCCGGAGAAGTTTCAGAGCGTCGTGTCCCGGCCGGTGGATCGGCCGGGGACATAGGGTAGAATCCCAGCGTCGGCCCGGGCTCTGGTGAGGCCCCGGCAGCGAAGGCTGCCCTGGAGCTTCGTGGCACTAGGAGTGCCGCCATCCCGGGCGGCGAAAAGAACCCTCCTGCACGTGCCGGCGCGAAACCATGCGATTCTCGCAACTGTGTGCGGACGCCCGACTGGGCCGGGTAGAGCTGTCGGGCGACGCCGAAGTTCGTCGGGTCGCGATGGACTCTCGCCGGGTGCAGGACGGTGACTGTTTCGTGGCCGTTCGAGGGACGGCGACCGACGGCCACCGGTACATCGCTTCAGCCGTGGCAGCGGGGTGCACGGCCGTGGTCTGCGAAGATCCCACGGCCGTGCCCCCGGGGATAGCCCGGGCCGTGGTCGCCGACACCCGCCGGGCCGCCGGGCCGCTGGCCCAGGCCGTGCTCGGCTGGCCCTGCCGGAAAGTCCGCACCGTCGGCGTCACCGGCACCAACGGCAAGACCACCTTCACCTACCTGCTCCGGCACGTCCTGAACGCCGCCGGCAGGAAGTGCGCCCTGCTGGGCACGATCATCTACGACACCATCGCCCGGAAGCTCCCGGCGGGAACGACCACGCCCAGCCCGGTGGACCTGGCGGAGATGATGGCCGAGGCCGTCCAGGCCGGCGCCGCCTGTCTGGTGATGGAGGTCTCCTCCCACGCCCTGGACCAGCACCGCACCGACGGCATCGAACTGGACGTGGCCGTGTTCACCAACCTCACCGGCGACCACCTGGACTACCACGGCACGATGGAGAGCTACCTGGCGGCGAAACGCCGCCTGTTCGAGTCGCTGCCGGCGGCGGCGGCGGCCGTCCTCAACCGGGACGACCCGCACGCGGACGCCGTGGCCGCGGCCACGGCGGCGCGGAAGCTGTGGTACGGGCTGTCGCCGGCGGCGGAGGTGTGTGCCCGGATCGAGAGCATCGACGCGACCGGCAGCCGCTTTGGGCTGCGGCACGGCGGCAGGGAGGTGCCGGTCCGCACCAGCCTGATCGGCCGGCACAACGTGGTCAACTGCGTGGCGGCGGCCGCGGCGGCCACGGCGCTGGGGCTGGAGCTGGAGGCCATTGCCGGCGCGCTGGGAGAGGTGGGGTGCGTTCCCGGCCGGCTGGAGCGGGTCGCGGTGGCGGCGCCGTTCGACGTGCTGGTGGACTACGCCCACACGGACGACGCCTTGCAGAACGTGCTTTCGGCGTTGTTGCCGATCAAGAAGGGACGGCTGATCCTGGTGTTCGGCTGCGGGGGGGATCGCGACCGGAGCAAGCGCCCGCGGATGGCCCGGGTGGCCGAGTCGGCCGCCGACCACATCATCGTCACCTCCGACAATCCTCGCAGCGAAGACCCCATGGCGATCATCCAGGAGATCATGACGGGCTTCTCGGAGCGCGGGCGGCAGCGCGTGCTCATCCAGCCGGACCGCCGCCAGGCGATTGCCGCCGCCCTGCAGGCCGCTTCCGATGGCGACATCGTCCTCATCGCCGGAAAGGGGCATGAAAACTACCAGAGCATCGGCGGCAGGCGCATCCATTTTGATGATGTCGAAACTGCGGAAGAACTCCTGCGGGCCGGCAAGATTTGGTATAACAGCAGCCCATGAAGAACCTCACCCCGGAAGAGATTCGGCGCGCCGTGCGCGGCCGATGGCGCTGGCCGGCCAAGGCGGTAACGGTGGAGGGGGTCTCGACCGATTCCCGCACGGCCAGGCCCGGCGAGGTGTTCGTCGCCCTGCGGGGGGATCGCTTCGACGGCCATGACTTCCTCCGCCAGGCCGCCGCCGCCGGCTGCGTCGCCGCCGTCGTGGACGGCAGCGTGCCGCTGGAGCAGGACGTGCTGAAGGCGTTCGCCGGGGGGGTGGTCGGCGTGCCGGACACGACGGCGGCGCTGGGCCGCCTGGGTCAGCACTGCCGCAATCACTTCGCCGCCTCGGTCATCGCCGTGACCGGCTCCAACGGCAAGACCACGGTCAAGCGCATGATCCACCACGTGCTGTCTCGGCGGCTTCGCGGCCGCCCGGCCCCCGGCAGCTTCAACAACGCCGTGGGCGTGCCGCTGACCCTTTTCTCCGTGGCCCCGGAGGACGATTACGTCGTCTGCGAGATGGGCGCCAGCGCCCCGGGGGAGATCGCCTGGCTGGCGCGGGTGGCCGGGCCGGACGTGGCCGTGATCACCTCCGTGGCCGAGGCCCACCTGGAAGGGCTGATCGACATCAAGCACGTGGCCGCGGAGAAGGCGGCGCTGCTGGGCGAGCTGTCGCCGACCGGCACCGCCGTGGTCTGGGCCGACAGCCAGCCGCTGGAGCGCGCCGTGCGGGGCTACGAGTGCCGCAAGATCCGGTTCGGTGAGAGCGACT